>MEHH01000059.1 GCA_001940755.1 Candidatus Heimdallarchaeota archaeon AB_125 | reverse complement strand
CCTTAAGATCTTCCATTTCCTTATTTTTCTCATCAGATTTATCTTTTAGTTGATTAATATGATCTTTTAGATTATCAATTTCTTGACTGATTTCTGCTAGTTTGTCTACATCCTTTTGAATATCAACAGTTTCTTTGAGAGATTCTTCCTTTTCCAGTTTTGCTTCAAGTTCCTTATACAAATCTTGGATGGACAGTTCTTTCTTCACTTTTTCTTGAATTATTTCTTCTAGTCTGATTTTATCGTCTTCGAATTTTAATTTGAGATTTTTAAGCTCATCTTGTTTTTCAGCAACATTAAGTTGAGATGAATCTCTTTGTAATTCTAAGTCTTCAATTTCCTTAGTAAGTTCAAATATTCTGTTTTCATCTCTCTCATCCTCACCTTCTAAAAGAGTCTTTTTCTCAACTTTGTCCTTGATTCGCTTATCGATTTCCTTAACATTTTCTCTTTTAAGTTTAAGTTCTTTTTTAACTAAATCTATCATTATTTCTTCTGAACTTATCTTCTCTTCGATTTTGGTTTCTTCTTCAGCTCTTAAATCCCTATCCATCTCACTTTTCTTTATATCGGCAGTTAACTCGTCAATCTCTTTCTGAATCTTTTCAATATCTTTGACATCATCAGAAGAAGCCCCAAGCAAGATGTTTAGCTCCATTTGTTTCTGAAGTTTTTCTTCCATTTCGTCAATGAGTTTCTTAAGTTCCCTCTCATTGAGTCGAATCTCTCTCTCAACTAAATCTATTCTTCCGATATCGATAAGTTTCCCTATCTTAGTGATGTATTTCTTAATTGAATCAATTTGTAGCTCACCCTTTACAACTGTTTTTCTGAAGAAAAGAGCTAAATTTGCATTTTCACCAATCTTGATTATTAACACATCAGTATCTTCAGTGTCAAATAGAAGCTGATTGTATTCTTTGAATTTATAATTCGATAAATCATACAGATTTTTGAAAGTTGAAAGAATAATAGCTAAATCTTCCCCAACTTTTGGAATGTTTACTGATTCCTCAAATTGTTCAAAAGTTGTTTGATATACAGTACCGTCATTGTAAAACATGACAATATGTTCAACTTCTGGAAGAGCTTGTTTTATTCTTTCTATTGTTTTTAATACCATTTTTATCCCATTATGAAATTATTAATGATCTGAATTTGTTTATCCATTTATTCAAGTATGATTTTATCTTGTCATTACCATACTTTGAAAATATAAAAACTATTCCAACTGTCGCAATTATGAGAATTAGAGGGATTAAACCTATAAGATAGGTCTGTATGGAGAAGAAGGTGAAATAGATTGAAACAATAATCAATTGGAGTATTGTAGTTGCAAAACCTAATTTCCAAAATGTTTTTGTTTTAATTGGTCGATTATGCTGTTCAGCTAAATTAAAGACTAGAACATTGTCTCCTAATGGAGTAAGATTATCTCCCCAATTAGCTCCAAATGCTAGAGCATAGTAATAATAATTGCTTCCTGAAGACATCATTCCTACAACTGGTAACAATACCTTCGTTATTGGAATATTATCAATAAGCGCGCTAAGAAATGCTCCAATCCAAATTATAAGTATGAACTGGAATACTGGATTACTACTTCCTAATCCTTGCAGCGCATTTCCTATACCTTCAATCACACCTACAGCTTCTAAACCACCGGCTAAGACAAAGATTCCTAATAAGTATAGTAGTAACTCAATATCGAATTTCTTCATTATTTCCTTAGGTTTTAAACCATTGAAAGTACTGAAAATCGTGAGTAACATTGCGATTGATAATGCTATAACATCAGGTGTAAGTTTGTCTGAGTTTATACTAACTAGTAGTACTATCAAGAGAAGTAATGAGCTCATGGAAGCATAGAGTAGTTTTCTATTGGGGACAAAGTTCCACACATTGAATTCTTCAAGAGTGTCTACCATTCGCTTTCTTGGTTCTCTAAGTTCTTGTCTATACAGAAAAATAAAGAATCCAATCGTTATTACAGCCATCAATAGAGAAAACAATCCTACATTCACAAAAAATTCTCTGAAACTAATACCTGATTCTGTAGTAATCAGAATATTAGGAATTGATGAAATAGAAAAGAAAGTTCCTCCAATATTAACCATAATTGCCTCCGTGATGATGTATGGTGTTGGATCTATGGTCAAGATACGTGAGATAGTTATTGTAAGTGGTATAAGTATCATTACTGTTAATATGTTGTTAATTAGAGCGGAAAATATAACTGAAATGGTTGCTAATACCGACATCAGAGCGATGGGTTTTCCTTTAGTAAGTTTTATAGCTAATACACCTATGAATTGGAATAAACCTGCTTCATCAGAAATTTGGACAATAAACATCATACCAACAATCAAAATGAGTGCGTGAAGATTGACAAAATTATCAGAAGGTGTTCCAAATAGAAGCTCAACTATTACATCGAAACCCTTTTTCTCAATAAAAACCAGAACAAAGTAGGTTATAACAGCTGCAGTTACAGATGCTATTGCTCGATTCAACTTGTTAGTAAACAGTAGAACTACCACTACTAAGAAACATATTGATATGATTATCTGACTAGCTAACATCTTGAAATCCCAAACTACAGTTGAATAGTACTTATATTGATTCTATTTCTCTCAGATAATTTTAGAGTTATAAAACGTATCGAAATAACAGAAAAAGGATTGAGTATAGAGATTAGAAAATTCAATCCGTATACACAATAGATTGATTTTTGTCTATTAGTTCTATCTTCTCACCTTCAAGCCCTGTGAGATTTGTGAAATAACAAGGTAATCCTCTTGCTGTCAGAAAATCTGCACCTTTCATTAACTGGAAATGAAGATGAGGAGCAGTTGAATTACCAGAATTTCCTAATAGCCCTAGAACTTGGCCTTGTTTGACTTTGTCTCCTTTCTTAACTCTGATACTATTCGGAATTAAATGTGCATAAAAAGAACTTTCATTCCCTGAATGTTCTACTATAACATAATTCCCAGCTGCTAAAGATTTGTATCCATATTTCTCAAACATCTCCTTCACCTTTTCTTGGGACATTAGTTCTCCTGCTAGAGGATTTTCTTCTATCTCGCTAAATGTATCAACAACTTCTCCATCAGCTATAGCCAATACTTCTTTTCCGTGGAAACAGAAAAATTCATTCTTGTTTCCTTTTGGAGGAATGAAATTCATATTCTCATCGAATTGTCCTAAATCAAAACCAAATTCTTGTGAATGCATTCTTCTATGTTCATATGGATTGTCGAAGGTGTTAAGAACAAGCCAAGCTCCCTTGAGTGGGAAGATGTATTTATTTTTGTTTTCATAGCAAAATAAATGAATAGTACATACTTTCTCCTTCTCTATTTCCTCTTCAATATAAGTTACAGTCAGAACTAATTTATCAACAGGATTAATATCTAAATGAGTAAAGTATTCTAATCTAAATCCAGTCTCCTGGTTAGGTTCTAAGACATTTGATGAATAAACCTCATCATCCCAGAATTTTTCCACACCCAGAAATATTTTTGAAACATCTGGATTTACTAATCTGTCTAGAATCTTTTTTACATCCTCAGATTTCTCTTTAATTATTTCTTCATCATAGATGATTGTTTTAACGCATTTATTATTTTTCAGAATTTCAAATTTGTATTGAACTAACCGAACAGTATTCTCTGAATCATTTCGGATTTTTACAGCTCTCAAAAGAAAGGTTGATTCAACTCTCTCAATGTATTCTAAGTTTCTTAAACCATTAATTAAATAATCAGAAGGAAGATAAGAAATTTCCATATTTTTGCTTTAACCATTAATTATAATAATCTTCTGGACTTGATATGAAAGAGGATTAGAAAATCATTTCTTCATTATGAAATCTTCTTATTTACAATGATCAGAAATCGAACTAATATTAGAGAAAAGTGGAATAAATAGGACTATAGAAATGAGAGTAGTAATAAGTCCAGAGCTAAGTAGAAGTTTTGTTTTTCTTTCTTTTAGCATTCAACAAAGAAGAAAATGAACTATATTTATCTCTATCGAAAATTTACTCAGTCTTAATATCAGAAAATTTATTCAAAAGTGTTTTTTATCCAATTGTACATCGAATCAAAGCTAGTCTCTCCAAAATGAGCATGCTTTGCTCCTAGAAGTATTGCAAATTCCTTGTTTTTACTACATATCTCTTCATATAATGCTTTGGTGGCATCAACTGAGAACAACTCATCATGTTCCCCCACACCTACAAATACAGGATATGTCATCACTTCTGGAAAATCAAATTCGTTCGGATTAATTGCTTTTAAAAATCTAAGAGTATAGTAAAAATTGAAGAGAGAATCGCCTATCCCTCGTAAACCCTTTCGTTAATAGTGGATTACTGGTTTGTATGGTTTAATAATGGACAAAAAAAGTATCTTAACGGTTGT
This sequence comes from Candidatus Heimdallarchaeota archaeon AB_125, assembly GCA_001940755.1. Taxonomy (GTDB): domain Archaea; phylum Asgardarchaeota; class Heimdallarchaeia; order Heimdallarchaeales; family Heimdallarchaeaceae; genus UBA460. The sequence goes on along the minus strand of MEHH01000059.1, from coordinate 6,895 downwards.
AGTAACAGCTCTTTTTGAATATGCTCCATCTCTCACTTTTCTTGCTGCACTTAGAAGAATCAATCCATCTACTTGTTCAGGAAATTGATTTGCTATGATAGCACTAATGACAACCCCCAAACTATGTCCAATTAGAACTATCTTTTCATGTTTTGACCTAATGAAATCAAGAGCAACTTGAAGATCTTCAATGAGTTTATCCTTGCTACTGTAATCACCACGAGGTCCTGTTGATAAACCATGACCTCTCAAATCTAGACCATAAGTGGAATATCCCATTTCAGAGAGATGTTTCCCAATCATGCTATATAATCCGCTATGGGCAGTAATTCCATGAAAAATGAGAAAGGAAGTTGCTGATAATTGGGTTGGTCTCCATTCCCTAAGAAAGAGTTCAGTACCATCTTTTGATGAAAGAAGATTGTAAGGATCTTCACAAGCATCTCTAAGCTTTGTAAAATCTATCACACTATTGCATTTTTCTAGTTCAATTTAAAGTGTCTGTCCTCTGAAATCTATTTATTCAATCAGAAGTATCTTCTTATTTGGAGGATATAACCATTCAACGCCTTTCTTTGTCACTACTGCATTATCTTCAATGTTGAATCTCACCTTCCAACCATTCCAATCTGGATTTGGAGTATAAGCCATGAATTCAAAAGCAAAAAGATTATTTTCTTTGATTACTAAGTGTGCTCGATCTTTGCGAAAGCCTGCAATAGAAGGACCAGTAGCAACTTCACTATTACCTGTATTTCCAACGCAATGACAATCTATCATTACTTCAGTTTTTCCTGGGTATTCTTGATTTTCGTTTGGTTCTATACTAGGTCCTCCTCCTAGCATTGGATCAACTGTTAATGGAAACCATTCAAACCCTGCATCTTCAAGAGCTTTACCTACTTTTTCTATCGTTTCAGCTGCAGTCTGTCCTACATTGATATTAGGTTTGATAACATCTCTTGCTTCTAATGCTCTATCCCAACCAAATTGAATTCCACTAGGAACAGATGTTTCACCTTCATTTAATACATATGCAACTCGTTTGAAATCAGTTCCAAAATTCATATGACTGATTCCATAGTCATATTGCATTAAGTCTCCTCTTTGGATTATGTAATCCCTAGAATTATATTCCACTCTATTGGCTTTATCTGAATGAATAATCATGGGAGTAGCCAACTCAAAAGTTGATCTCACTCCAATTATGCTTAGTTGGTCTTCCATCCACCAACCAACATCTTCTAAAGATGTTTCTTCAGGGATTATAACTTCATTAGATAAAGCTCTTTCAAGAAGTTGTCTTGCCATTTCACATATTTCAGAATAAACATCAATTTCAATTTGGACTCTTCTTGTTCTGAAATCAGTTATAACCATTTCAGCAGAAACAATTCTACTAGAATATTCCTCTCCTAATGCTTTGGTCAGTTTTTGATATTCTGTATGGGAAAGACCATCTGCAACGGTGATCCAATTAGACATATTGATTGCGATGCGTTTTGGATTTCTATCTGAAACGAATTTATGTAGTTGATCTTGAGATGCAAAGACATCATATACACCTAACAATTCTAAGTCCTCTTCAAATCCTCCTAAAACAGCTCGTTCAATTCTTTCATCCCCCTTATCTGTGAAAATAAAATATCCATTATCTCCTCCGAGGTCAATGTTAAGAGGATCAGGATTCCCTTCTCTCATAACATGAATCCACATATCTATACCATTTTCTTTCATTGCTAAGGGTAATATGACGTTAAATTTCTCCTTTCGTATGTTGTTTAATGTCTCCCATCTAGATTGAGCATCTCTCATAAAACTGCACCTTTAGGATGTACAATTTTACATTTAAATATCTTTCACTCATTAAAAACCCTTAGAGACAAAAACTCTTAATATTTCAAAGAAAAAGAATCCTTATGACTTCTATTAAAGAATCACTAATTTTAGAGATGAAAGCAGTTTTCAAAATGCTTAAAGATGCAATTACTAGAATTGAAGGAGAATTTTGGAACGAAAAAGAACATAATTGGATGTATGGGTATGTTCTATTTCATGCAGTAGAAGCGATTGAGTTCTATATGTCCGATTCATCAAAAGAGTGGATTCCTCTAAGTGGTGTATCTGAAAATTCTGAAGAAGAAGAAACAAAGACTTTGAAGACTCAAGATAAAAGGTTTTTTGAGAAATATATAGCTAAAGTTGAATCAAACACTTTCAAAATATTAGATAAATTCAACGATAAGGATTTATTGGAAAAAGATGGATTTTCTGAAAGAGGATTCACTTCTAGATTACACAAGTTCTCATATGTCATAAGACATGCAATGGTTCATCTAGGAGAACTCTCGAAAACGTTACGAGATTTAGAGATGAAAGGTATTAAGTGGGAATGATTTAACTCCCTATACTACTCAACCTTCAAAAGATCTAGGTGAAATATCTCTTTTTTAAATGGACGAAGAAAGAGGGTAAAGATCTATTGAACCAGCAGTACCATCAATCTCATAAGTTACATTTAATCCAAGATTATCCCAGTAGTTTCCTTCTAATAAAATTGAATTGAACCACATATTTTTGTATCCATTATCAAATGCTTGAGAGATTCCTAAAATATTATTCTCTATGAATGCATTGTGAAAGATTGTTATGTTGTTGGTATTTTCATTTAAAGTTAAAGCATAATCTGAACAATTGAAGAAGAAGTTTGATTTTATAGTACTATAATTACAATGATTCAATTGTAAACCTCTCAATCCATGAGTGATGTTATTTCCAGAAAATGTAAAATTTTGCATTTGATAGAATTCAAAATAACTGAATGCTTCAAATGAATTGTTAGAAAATTTACCTTCTGAAATACTCATAAATCTTGATTTTGCCTGAGAAATTTTATTAGAGATAAAAGAAATGGAATTTACCCACACTATTTTAATTTCTCCTTTAATAATATTGTTCAGCAGTGTTAAATTCTGAGAACCATATACATAAAGAGCTAAAGGAGGTCTATCGAAATTACAAAAGTTATTTTCCATAAGAATATTTCCTGTTGTATCTAAGTCTATACAGCTTTGAAACTTTCCTGTGAACTTATTATTTCTTATCGTTACATTACAAAAACTATTATCAATAGAGATGGCAGCTAAAGTTGGGAATGATGTATCTAAGCCTGAGTAGTGATGAATACCAGTAAATGAATTGTTAGTAATGAGTATTTGACCACTAGATATATCTTCGATGAAAATGCAGAAAAAACCTCCTGTAAATTCACAATTAGTGATAGAGAAAGAACTCACAGTATTAGTGACACTAATTAGTCTATATGATTCTTTTAATTTTCTTTGAGAAGTTCCAAGTTTAAGACCATCTAGAATAAATGGATTTTGGTCACTTCCATTTCCTAGTGATGTATAAAGATAGAAATCTTCATCATTCTCAATAGTTATCACTTCTAGTTTCTTTACATTAAACAAAGGGACGATAGTTTGATCGATAAAAAGCAGAATTCCAAAAACGAATATAATGATTATAAGAATTGCTTTAAGATAACCGGATTGAAGTATATTTTTAATCTTCTGAAGCGAGCTCAACAGTATTTTTAAGTAAATGATACTTATTAGGATTTCTCACCTTTAACGTTGTTTATAAAAGAAATCAATATTTTTCACACCTACCATATTAGAATGTACTATCTTACTAAATCTCCCTAGCTTCTTGTTTTGTCATCCTTCTCGTTAGGGAAGTTAATTACATTTTCTTGGAAATAATACTCTTCTAATAAGGTCTTTAATTTTTGCAGAAATCTTTAAGGAATAATATAGACTAATAGAAATTATTGAGAAAAACAGGGATTGATGGTTTGTCTAAAAATACTAACAAGATAATAGAAACTACTGATACTTCTGATGATCAAACTGAAATATGGCCATCCTCTTTCGTTTTTTTTTAAGAAACATAGTATGATGTTATCAATTTTAACTATATTCTACACTCACGTTATGAAACTTGGTTAAACTTGCCAGAGGGCGGTTACCCGTGAAGTTTTTTTAATATATTTGTGAGGAAAGTTTTTATCATATTCTTTGTAACTTAAAAAGTGGTTGTACTTAATGAAACGAATAAAAATTCTATTCCCAATAATTTTTCTAGTTCTCATAGTCGGATTCTTACCAATCTCAATGAATGTTAATTCCTTGTCTGAGAAAGTTAGTATCAATGATGACATTCGTCTAAATGATTTATCTTCTTGGTGGTGGGAACCATTAGAACTTATTTCTCCTGAGTTTGATACTCATAATTTCTTTTCTAAAATCGCAGTTGATAACAGTAATAATATACACATCATAACCTCCTCAGATGATGATATTTTGGGATCAGGTACGGACAGAGACGTGTTTTACAAAATATTTGATTATGTGACAAAGAGCTGGTCTGAGCTAGAACTTGTTTCGACTGATGGTTCAAGTTATTCTGAAAATCCTGACATTGCAGTTGATTCAACGGGCACTGTACATGTTGTTTGGCTTGAATCAGCTGACATTTTGGGATCAGGTACCGATAGAGATATCTGTTATAAGGAAAAAACTTCTTCTGGATGGTCCCCTACTGAACTTGTTTCAATAGAAAGCGATAGTACATCTACTTATTTATCGATTGTAGCTGATTCAAATGCTGTGGTACATGTAGCTTGGGAAGATTTTGCAGATTACACACTCGCTGATGGAGATCAAGACATTTTTTACAAACATAGATCTTCAGCAGGGATATGGTCAGCAGCAAAAATAATTACAGATTTAAGTACTAGCTCTACATATAGTCCAGATATACAGCTTGATTCCCAAGAAAACGTAATAATAACTTGGAATGATCCCTCAAATATATTAGGATCTGGTTCCGACCAAGATGTTTTTTATCGACAACTGGACAAAGATTTCATTACTTGGTCTCCTCTAAAATTAATTAGTTCTGAAAGTGATGGTGCATCTGGTTCACCTTGCCTTTCTAAAGGGGTAGATGGAATGATTCACATTGTTTGGGGTGATTATTCAGATTATGAAGGAGCGGGATCTGATGCAGATATTTTCTATAAGAGCTATGATTCCAAACTTGATTCGTGGTCAATATCCGAAGTTGTTTCAACAGAAAGTACAGGAACAGCTTTTCGTACGTCTATTGATGTTGATGGTACAAATTCCGTTTATGTTATTTGGGAAGATACTACAGATGTTGGTGGAGGAGGCACAGGTAATAATATCTTATTCAAGTATCTTGATTTAAATACACATACTTGGTCTTCTTTAGCTATTCTAACATATGACAACACAGCTACTTCTTTTACACCAGCTTTAGCAGTTGATTCTTTAGGGCACGTACATACGATTTTTATGGATTCTGATGCAAGTTTATTAGGTTCAGGTGCAGATTATGATTTATTCTACAAGAAATTTGTAGGAGCTCCCATGCAACCCATCTTAGAAGAAATAAATCCAAATCCTGCCTCTATGGGAAATATTCCTTTGAGCTGGTCATTAGTACAAGATGCTACTAGTTATGAAATATATCGAGAAACTTCTCAATTTTCCTCAACTTCTGGATTAACTGCTATTGATACTTCTACTACTACATCTTATACTGATACCGTTACTGCTGCTGGATATTATTATTACGCTGTAGTTGCAACTAATGAATACGGAGAAAGTCTTGTCTCAAATGTTGAGTTTGTTGAAGTCACAGAAGACACTTCTGGGATATTTGCATCACTTGAAATTGGTGAATTACTAATCTTTGCTGGAATAGTTCTAGGCTTACAATTGATATTTTCATTACTAACATATGCTTTACTTAGTAGTAAAATTAAATCTGGAGCTAAAACTAAAAGTGGAAAAAAATAACTCTTCCTCTTTTTCTTTTTCTATTACATTTTTATTAACATTTTTCGAATAAATTTTAATGCAAACTGATGATATTCGTCCCTATCCCGAGATTTGTTCTTGGTCACTAAAAAATTCAGTTTGAACAACAATTATTGTTCCATGAACAATTCCCCAATTGAAAAAGATAATTTGCCTACGTCTTTCTCTTTTATTCCTCCTAGAAATGAGTAGTTAAGTTTTTGGAGAATTTATCTTATTTTCAATTTCTTTGACAAGTCCATCAAAATCACTTATGTGTTGTTTTGAAGTTTTATCTTTCATGTAGATATTTATCTTTTCTTCAAATACTTCAATAACTCATATATTTTTTCTTAAGGAATTTAGCAATGTAGTAATTGGAGTTACTATGGTAAATATTAACATTATTGTTAGATAACGAAATACATCTACATAAACTCTGCATGCTCTCTTATCAATAATTAAGTAGATTGAGTAGAATATGATGAAGAGTAAACTATTGATAATTCTAAGAAGATTATGGAACTCGGGATAAAGATCTTTATTTCTACTAATGAAATCATACGTTATAAAAGGAAAGGTAAAAACAATCCAATAAAAATAGAAGAAGATTTTAACCCAAAGCTTTAGAGCAACAACATCACAGGTAGCTGCACCTGGAGGATGAGTAATAAATAATAATACAAAGAAAGTGATTATTGTGAAGAAGAGATTACTCTCAAGCAAAAAGAGCCCATTTTTGAAACTAATTATCTGTTCTTTCTTTGTATGTGTATTGTCCATTACACTAACAAAAATGAATGTGTCTAATAACTTTACTCCGATTCAAGAATAAATATCTGATGTTGTGAAATAATTCTCTTCTTGGAAGGGTATATTGAATTACAACTTCTTGCGATAATATTCTCTAATTTCCTTAGTCTGAGCCTGTAAAAAGCTAAACACTAATAAAAACACGGCCACGGTAACAAAAAATTTGTATTTCATAATTTGATAAAAAATTT
>MEHH01000058.1 GCA_001940755.1 Candidatus Heimdallarchaeota archaeon AB_125 | reverse complement strand
GAAATTCATAGGTGGGAAAGGATTAGGAGCTAAAATTCTTTATGATGAGTTAAAGCCAGGAATAGATCCTCTAGGACCTGAAAACATTATTCTATTCATGACAGGGCCACTAACAGGGACTTCTGTAGTAACTTCTGGCAGATGGTGTATTGTAACAAAATCACCTCACACTGGAATATATCTTGATAGTCAAATTGGAGGAAATTTTGGTCATCGTCTTAAGAAAGCAGGTTATGACTACATTCTAGTAAGAGGTAAAGCAAAAGACCTGTGCTATTTATATATATCTCCAGAAGGTTCAACCTTAATTTCAGCTAAAGAGGTATGGCAAAGAGGAACTTTTGAAACAGAAGAGATTTTGAAAGGAAAGCATCCTAAATCTGAAGTAGCTAGTATAGGTCCAGCTGGGGAGAAATTAGTTACATATGCTAATGTTATGACAGGGAAATCTCACATGGCTGGAAGAGGAGGAGCTGGTGCAGTCATGGGATCTAAGAATCTTAAAGCTATAGTAGTTAGTGGCAATGAAGTTATTGATTCTGTTCAAGATAATTTCAAGGAACTAACCAGGGAATTTCGAACAAAAGTTCAGAATGACGATGGGGTTAAGAATAGAAATAGAATAGGGACTATGATGTGGGTAAACATGTCCAATGAAGGAGGATTTTTACCTACAAGAAATTACCAAAGTGGAGTTTTTGAAGAAGCTGATTCTATTTCTGGAGAAACTATGCTTGAAAAATATACTTATGCCAATCGAGCTTGTTATGGTTGTTTAATTGCTTGTGGAAAAGCTAACAAATTTGAAACTGGTAAGTATGCAGGACTTGATGTTGATGGTCCAGAATATGAAACAACAGCTCTACTAGGTTCTAATTTGGGAATTAGAGATTTGGGAGCAGTTGCTAAAGCAAGTGAAATGTGTGATGATTTGGGAATAGATACAATCACCGCTGGTGCTACAATCAGTTTTGCCATTGCATGTATAGAAAGAGGATATCTAGAACAACATGATGTAGATAACCTAACATTTGGAAATGATGATGCGATGCTTGAGACTCTAAGATTAATTGCTAAAAGAAAAGGGATTGGAGATTTATTAGCTAAAGGATCAAGAGCTGCAGCAAAGGAGATTGGACATGATTAAATGGATTTTGCAATTCAAGTAAAAGGGAACGAATTAGCTGGTGTTGAACCAAGAGGATCTTGGGGAATGGCTCTAGCTTATTCAACTTCAGATCGAGGAGCATGTCATCAAAGAACATGGACTCCTAGTGCTGAATTAAGAGGAGATCTTAAACGATTTAGTTTTGAGGGAGTTCCAAAATTTGTCAAAGAATCCCAAGATGAACGAGCAGCTTGTTTCTCATTAGTAGTATGTGATTTCCTTCCTTTCAATGTTCAAGAGATGGTCGAGATGCTGAATTCTGCAACTGGTTTCTCCTATACTCCTGAAAGCTATTTGGAAGTAGGTGAGAGAATCTGGAACTTGACAAGGATGTTCAATGTCCGGGAAGGAATTACAGCTGAAGATGATGTCCTTCCAAGACGCTTCTATATAGAACAGATGCCTGATGGAGATGCTAAGGGTTTAGTAGTAGATAAGGGACAATTCGAACAAGCAAAGCAAGAATATTACAAACTAAGAGGTTGGACTATAGAAGGAAGACCAACTAGAGAAAAGATAGAAGAATTGGGCTTATAGTTTTCTATTCTTTCTTTTACTTTTTCAAGAAGAAAGAGTATATATAATAGTCATCCCAGAGTTCAAAAATCATAAATTATTGTTGAGTGTTCTCATGTCAAATGATTCAGTACAAATTGATGCTAGAAAGCAGAGAATTACCGCTTTAGCAATTATCTCTGTTTCTTCGTTTGTCAGTGCTTTTATGGGTTCTGCATTCTCAGTAGCTGCTCCAGTTATGACTAATCCACATAGTTCTCAGTATGTACCTGGTCTTGATGAAGCTGGAATGGGGTGGATCATCACCATATATATCCTTGCAACTGCAATGCTTCAGATTCCTTTTGGTAAAATTGCAGATAACTATGGAAGAAAGAAAATTTACCTAATTGGAATGATGATATTTACTTCTGCAACACTTGCTTTAGGTTTTATGAATAGCGAAACTACGCTAGTTATTTTTCGATTTATTCAGGGTTCTGGTGCAGCTTTAGTATTTGCAACAGGTATGGCAATTCTTACATCAATCTTTCCCCAAGATAAAAGAGGGAGAGCATTTGGAATTAACATTGGTTCAGTTTATCTAGGTTTAACAATTGGTCCATCTCTTGGTGGTGTTATTGTAGAGCATTTGGGCTGGAGAACTGTCTTCTTCAGTGTTGTACCTTTTGGATTTATTATCTCGTTACTCCTAATTTTTGTTTTAAAAGGAGAGTGGAAGAATGAGAAAAAGGAGAAAATCGATTACTTAGGTGCAGTAATTTATGTCATCACTTTATTCCTTTTACTCTATGGATTTAGATCAATTAACACTACTTATGGTTTTTACTTAATTGGAGCTTCTATTCTTACTTTGATAATTTTTATATTTTGGGAAAGGAGAGTTGAGGTACCTATATTAGAATTGAAATTATTTAAGAAAAATAGATTTTTCACATTTGCGAATATCTCAGCATTTCTTTTTTATACTGCTACTACCTCCACTGCATTGCTATTAAATTATTATCTTCAAGATATTCTCTTATTATCTGTTTCTATAGCTGGTTCTATCTTAATAGTTAGATCAATAGCTCAAGCTATTCTATCTCCAATTGGTGGTAGATTATCTGATAAAATTGAACACAGAACAATTACAACCATAGGTGTAGCAACTGGGCTTCTTGGTTTAACTTTACTAGCCTTTGTTAATCAGAATACACATATAAGTTTAGTAATTTTTGGACTATTATTTGGTGGGATTGGCTTCGGATTATTTTCATCACCAAATGCTAATTCAATAATGAGTTCTGTTCCTAGAAAAATGTATGGTATGGCTTCAGCTTTGGTGGGAACAATGAGAACAATTGGACAATCGATAAGTCTAGGATTTGCAACTCTAATGTTCTCTGTTATACTCGGTCCTAAAGTTTCTTCAACTACAATGCAATTCAAATCAGATTTTGTAAATCCATTAATTCCAGTTAATATGTCTATAGCTCAACACATTCCACTTCTATTACAAACTATCAGAATAGTATTTATTGTAGCAGTAGGAATGTGTGTATTAGCTCTTTTTGCTTCTTATTTGAGAGGTAAAGTTAACTTTCGAAATAATAATACTACAAATCAAGAAGAAGAAATTAATAGCAATTAAATTGGTGGCCCTCTTTCAAATCTTTTTTTAACTTGTCTTGCTACTTCTCCCCAACTTGAGGGGAATTGTTTCACTTCTTTTAGTGTTAAGAAAGGGAAGCTAGTAACAAACCTTCCAATAGCTACAACAGCGAAAGATATGATTACTGCTAACCTTAACGTATCCTGTAAAACAACTTGTCCTATTAGTGTATGAGAAGTTAAATTGGTTAAAGTTAAAGCTGTAATGTTTGCGTTAAACAAGTAAGATATATTGGCTGAATTTAGTAGAAATTCATTCAACTCTGTTAAATATCCTCCTGCTAATGCACCTATGAATAAGGCTACACCGGTTAACATATTATAAATACCAAAATACATTCCACCTTCTTTTGGAGGTATTATATCTAGCAAATAAGCATGTAAACTTGGTGTTCCAATGAATAAGAATAGTGCAATAATGTAATGAATCAAGTAAAGGTGCCAGACTTTTGTTGCAAAAATATATGCAACTGGAAACAGAACTAAAATTAGTCTGTTAAAAAAAATTAATTTTGTTCTTCCATATCGATCACTAAGCTTTGCTCCTAATCTTATTACAATAAGTATCATTACGCTGAATGATATTGAGAGTATAGCTATTTCAAGAGCATTAGCTCCTAGAACATTCACTTGGAAAATACTAAAGAGAGGCCAAGCAAAAGAAAAGAAGAGAGATTGAATCACTGAAATTATGGTGAATTTTGCGAAGGCTTTATTTTCAAATGCAATTTTGAAGCTTTCTGTTAATTTGTGAGGGATTGGTTGTTCATCCTTAAGCATATTTTGAAGAGGTTCTTCTACTTTTTTGAAAGGTAAAACCCCCAGAATTGAAAGAAAAACACCAATTGAAACAGGGATTAAGATATATGTTTGATAATCTTGATCATTGAAAACATTTGATAATATTATCCCAGTAAGAATTGTAGCTAATGCACTTCCAACTGCATCAAACCAAAATATTCTTCCTGTTAGTTTACCTCTAACATCTCTTGGAAAAAGCTCGTTTAGGAGTGCTGTCCATGCTGGGAGTCCTAAACTTAACAATAAGTTAACTAGAGCTACAACGATTACTATGGCCCAAGAAAAATCAGGTTTAATGAAATATAAGAAAGCGTAGGGTATACCCCATGCAATTGTTGAGATAATTATGAATGGTTTTCGTCTCTTTACTATGTCAGAAAGTCTTCCAAAGAAAGGACTAAGAAATGTACTAAGAAGGTTAGAAATACTTTGAATCCATCCAAGTAGACCAGAACTTGCCCCCATTGTAAGAGCAATCATTGAGACAAAAGGTTGCACTAAACCTCTAGAAGTACTCATAGCAATTGTACGAGAATAAAGTGCAAGTTTCTCACTTTTTTTGATATCCCGATTTTCTTGTTTGTCTAGAACAACCTTATCGCTCATGTATAGTTTTCGGGAATAAAATTAATAGAAAAACTTTCTGTTATGAAGTGGGGTAAATGAGATCCTTTATCTCTTCATCTCTCTCTTTTTTGTAAAGTTTCTCTAAGGAGTATCTAACGTCCTCAAAATCAAGTAATACTAGTTTTTTTACTATTTCTTTTCTTATCTCTCTATTTACTTCTTTTAACATGTAAAATGACAATTCAGTAGCCATATCCTCATCATTTGATTTTTGTAGCAGATAGAAAAGGAGAAGCTTTCTAGTTTCATTATCAGGCTTTTGCTTGAGTAAATGAATAAAAGTATCTTGAATAGTCTTATCATCAATTTGATCACTTAATGAGCGAATTATCCATAAGTTTACTCTTTTAGATTTTTCAAAATATTTGATTTTCTTAATTAAAGCTTCATAGACTTCTGGATCGTAAACTATAGTTCTCAAACTCCAAACTGTCCACAGTCTTACTTTTGGAGAACTATCATCTAGTTTCTGAATCAATAATCTCTTAATTTCTGGTGTATCAGCTTTATCACCTAATAATGATACTGCTTTAGCTCTGCACAGAGTATAAGAATCTTGAAAAGCTATTTCTTTTAGAAGTTCTTCCAAAACATTATTCGGAAGAAATGTTGCAATCTTATCAATTATCTTAGTTCTATCCTTGTTTTTACTTGTAGTATTATAATCGAATATAATCTCTTCAATTTCTTGTGATGATGTGATTTTAAGAATTTCATCCTCTTGGATTTCCTCAGATTGTGTTTCTACTAATTCAATAGTTTCATAAGAATCAGAGATATTTGTCTCCTTAATATCCAAATCTTGCTTTTTATGATCAGTAGATTTGAAAAAATCATCTGAATCATCCTCTAGTTCTTCTATTAGAATCTCTATTTCCTCTTCTTCAGAATCTAGATTAGGTGAGGTCAATGTGCTTCATGAAACAAATAACTTGGTGATTAAAAAAGCTATCATTTTAATACGAAGGGCTTAAAAACGAGAGGAAAATAAGCAAAATATGGCTGATTTTAAGATTGTATCCAAAGAAACTGGACCGATTAAAACTAATTGTTACCTTCTTTATGATGAAGATAAAAAAGAAGCTGCGTTATTTGATGTTGGGGGAGAGATAAAAGAACTTCTAGATATCATTGAACAGGAGAAATTAGAAGTCAAATATATTTTTTGTACTCACTTGCATTTTGATCATGTTCTAGAAGTAGGTGAAATAAGAGAAGTTTTTCCAGATGCAAAATTAGTCTATCACAAAACTGAAGAAAAAACTCTCCGTAGTTTAGGACCTTTCGGTAGAATGTTCGGTTTCAAACCAAAATCGCTTGGAGAATGCAATATCTATGCAAAAGATGGAGAAAAATTCATCATTGGAAATATATAATTGAAAACTATTTTGTCTCCCGGGCATACACAAGGAAGCCTTTGTTATTATTCTGATGGATATTTGTTTTCAGGAGATGTCCTTTTCAAAAGTGGAATAGGAAGAACAGATTTACCAGGTGGAAAATATGGGCTTTTACTGAAATCAATAAGAAGATTATATGATCTGCCAGATGAAACGAAAGTTTATCCAGGCCATGGACCAGCAACAACAATTGGTGAGGAGAAGGTAGGAAATCCATTTATCTCAATAGAAGATTTTGAATAATACTAGTTATCTAATAAATCTTCAAGATATCTTTGGATTTCTGTAAAATTTGAAAATTCTATCAATCGAGAATCTGTTTTTAGTTTCAATGCTAAATCCTCATTAGTTCTAGCAAATATATGATCTGCAAGCTTTTCAGCTGGTAAGATATCAGAGAGACCATCACCTATGTAAATTATTTTATCAAAATTCTCTTGAATTTTTAGAACATGAGAATATTTGCAATTTGCGCAATCATGTTCGCAGCTTTCTGTGAAGAACTTCAAACTAATTCTATTGTTAATCAGTTCCATATCATTCGACTTAATTTCAAGATCAGATGAATCAATATTGTTTTTTCCCAAAATTCTCTTGATATATGTCTTAAAACCATCAGAAAGTATAATGAAGTAAATGTTGTTCTTTTCAATCCAGCTGTAGAAATCAATGAATGTAGGATCAATCTTGATATTATCCACAATTGAAAATATTTCATCCATTGTAGTATATTCTATCATTCCCCATTGTTCAATCAAAGCAGCTCTAGTTCCTATTTCTCCATTGATAACAAGTTGATCAATAGCTTGCCAGTCCTTGTCTGTTAATGAGTTTAGTAATTCCTTTCCTGTATCTGTTAAAGTAATTGTTCCATCAAAGTCACAACATATAGCTAAGTTCATTAGGTTAATTTCTAAAAAGATAAGAAAAATCTTCCTATATTTAGCAAAACATGCTAATTTGGTTAGCTATATATATGTTAAAGTTAAGAATTGGCATTAGGGTGTAACTAATCGAAACACTTGATTCACTAATTGAAACAGCTATAAAGCAAGGTGCATCTTATACTGACATACGTTATGGTAGAGTAGTTAATAAGAATATAATTGCACAAGATGGTAAAATTGTGAATGAGAGTAACTGCATCAATTCAGGTTATGGAATCAGGATGCTCTCTGAAGGTATAGTAACCTTCACTTCAACACCTAGTAGCTCTTTTGCAGAAAAAGAAATTAAGAAAGCAATTAGTGTATCGAAATTACTAACAAATTGGAAAAAAGGTATATCAGAACTAGCTGATGCTCCTGTTACTGATTCTTCAGTTACAAAGAAACCAAAAATTGACTGGACAAACTTAGCAAATGAGGAATTTGAGCAAAAAATTAAAGATCTAGACCAGTTCATCAACGAATTTCTAAAGGTGGATTGCAATATTGAAACAGATATACAACTAATAAAATGGTCTGAAAATTTTGGTCATTCTGAAGGAACAAGGATATATCAAGAATATCCTTATGTGATACTTACCTTAACTGGAAGATTATCAAAGAATGGGAATCAAATAAAATATTATAAATCTTATGGGGGAATGGGTGGGATTGAAATTCTTCCTTTTGATAAAATGGAAGAAACCTTAGATTTTATTGAAGTAATTAATAATTTACCAAATGCTAAAAGTGTGAATCAAGGAATGCATAATTCTGTTCTTAGTGAGGATATGGCTTGGACATTAAACCATGAAGTTTTTGGTCATTCCTTAGAAGCAGACAATGTTCTCTCAGGTCGTTCCTTTAGCAGTGGTCTTCTTGGTATGAAAATTGCACCTACTGTTGTTAGTGTCATAGATGATCCATATATTGAATCTTTAGGGTATTATGAGTACGATTCTGAAGGAGTTAAAGGAAGGGGGAACCTTCTAGTTGATGAAGGGATACTTACAGATTTCCTCCACAGTAGGTTATCTGCTGCTGCTATGGGAACAGAATCTTCTTCAAATTACAGGGCAAGCAATTTTGAATTTCTCCCTCAAGTGAGAATGAGCAACTTTTTCTTTGAACCACAGGATTTCTCTGAAGAAGAGTTATTCGAAGATGTAAAGAATGGTCTCTATATAGGGGATGGATTAGGTGGTTCTTCAGAACCTCAAACAGGAGAATATAACTTAGATGCTCAATATGGAAGAGAAATTCAAAATGGAGAGCTTGGTGATTACATCTTACAATTTCAGATTAGTGGAAGTATGTTAGATACTCTTTCAAAAATAGGAATGATAAGCGATAAAATAATAGCACAACCAGGTAGCTGTGTAAAGAATAATCAACGAGTTTTTGTAGGTTCTATAGGACCGAAAATAACAATTTCAGAGGTGAGAATAAGCTAATGTATACAGATGAGGAACTGAAGGATTTAAGCATAAAAGTACTGCTTAAACTTGAACAAAATTTCAATTTCAAGGAAGCTGAAGTATATGTTCAATCACTTTCACATATGATGGGAGGAAATGAGTTTAGAACTCCAAAAGTCTTTCAGTCAATTAATAGAGAAGGGTGTGCCATTCGATTCTTCAGTGACAACCAACTATATTTTGCATGTTTCCCACTCAAGTCAGTTTTGACTGATATAGAGAGGATAAAAACAATTGTTTCATTTCCTATAGATTCTCCTAAATTTGAATTTCCAGAAATTAAGAAATCACAAGATGAAATTGATAATATTTATGATAAAAGAATAGCTGCAATGACTGAAGAAGAAATCTATTCTTTGTCCTATTCGATGAGTGATCTTGAAAATAAGATTAAGGATATCATTTTAGATGGCTCAATTAGATTCTCCTTAGAGAGAAAGATTATAGCTAACTCTACTCAATCAATTGCATTCGAAAAGAGTACTTGGAGCGACATTGATTTAAGAGCTATTTACCACGGTTTTAATTTGATTTCCAGTTCTGAGAAACATCTGACAAGTCGACAAATACCTACCTCTGTATCTAGTATTGTTGAAGATTTAGTGCAAGAAACTATTCAAAGATCAACACTAGATGAAAAAGCAATTAATCCTGAAGTACCAGTGATTTTTTCTCCAATGGCTCTATCTCAGATTTTTTCTTTTACAATAATTCCTCATTTAAGAACTGGAATTTCAAGTAAATTAGCTGATCAAGATTTTTCAGCTGATTTCAATCTTATTGATGATGGAACTGTTCCAGGACTACCAAACTCGACAGCATTTGATGATGAGGGGATTAGTCAATCCAGAACAATAGTCATAAGGAATGGAATATTCCAAACTGCACTAAATAGTATTCAATCTTCGAATGTTCAGTCTGAAAGAACAGGAAATTCATTCAGAGTAAAAATGTTTGAAGCGTTTCCAAGAAACTTTCAAGCTTATCCTGAGATTTATCCATCAAATCTACTTATTAGTGAGGGTACAATACCGCTTGAGAACATACTTGAGGAAACAAAAGAATGTATATTAATCAACTCAACACAAGGTTATATGACAGCTGATCATCATTCAGGAACTTTCAAAATATCAGCAAATGATGCTTATAGAATTGAAAATGGATCAATTAGTGGAGCTCTACCAACCTTCGATGTTATAGGGAATATGTTTGAGATTTTGTCAAAAGATCCATTGTTTATTAAAGATAGAAAAGTTGTAAGACCAACAAATACTCCATTCAGTATTCTTTCTCCTTATCTTTCAACAGATAGAGTTAAGCTATTTCTTTGAATCGAATTTTTGAATATTGTGATTAAATCAAGTTCGAAAAAGTTTAAAAATGCGGATGATTTCCGAAACCTAATAAGAAAAGCCAAAATAATCGGTGATTTCATTTATGAAAAAACATACTGTCATACCTTTGGTACTATTAGCCCTAGTAATTAGTATGAGTTTAACAACCAATACTAAAAGTGAACAAATCAATCCTCAAGATGCTCTCCCAACACTAGATTCAACTCTACTGCTTTTTAGAGGAACAGATGGTAATGCTACTGTACTAATAACACATAACCCATCAGTAAGTAGAGGAGCAATTTACAAGACAAACTTGTATAACAACGTGACAATCTGGTATTCTTACGTAGGCGGAGATAATTTATCAGCTCCATTATTATTCGGAGATGATGGTTTAAGTGGTCTTGATTGGGATATTGGAACCCTTATGACATATGATAATGAAAGAACTGATTTAGAATCTGATGGTTCTGCATATTATAATTATACATTTTTCATAACAACCAACTTCGTATCATTTATCGCAAGATATGGTGAATGGGAAAATGAATTCAAAGCTCCACATCTAATAACAATTGATCCTAGAGTTACTTCAATACTTGTTCCAGATGTAGTCTATACACAACTCAATGATATAGAATACAATTTGACAGTGACTAATTATAATTTCACAGCATATGGATTGAGATATCGAGAAGTTACTCCAGAACATGATACTGAATTTCAAAATGTTACAGTTTCTATGACAGCTGAATCTATGGATAAAAGTTATTTCATTGCTTCTTTTTCACATTCGTTTGATGTGGATACAGAAGTTGAAGTTAGAGCATTCATAGTTCAATTTGATAACATGACACTTGAAAACAGGATTTTGCATGAAAATTGGGCACACACTTTAACAATTCAAGATACATCTCCTGAAGTTGAATTGACTGCAGATTCTACAGTTAACTTGCTAAACTTTAGTTTACTATTTGAAGCAACTGCACCTTACTCAAATATTACTCTCGTGGAAATTGATTGGGATGATTTATCCGGAATTCAAGCTCTGGTAAATGTTTCATTTGATGAAGTTTATCATCTTTATGCCGGTGTTGGAGAATACAACATCTCTGTTACAGCTTATTCTGAAACTCTATCTTCTACTGAGTATTTCTTAGTTCTAATAGAGCAAGAAGATCCTACTGGTAAAGTAGAAGTAATGGTTGATGGTAATTTGGTTGAACCTTCAGTTGGAGAAACAATTCCAGTGGAAGTAGCAATCAAAAGCGCAACTTTCCAAGTTTCAGCAAATGATACAGGAGGTAGTGGTGTTTGGAAAATATCTTTAGAAACAGATGAAGGAAACCTAGTCACTGTAGAAGGTGATTCTGGTGAGATAACATTACTCTTCATGGAATATGGAGAGCATGATATACTAATGACTGTTTATGATAATTCTGATAATACATATACATTCACTTTCTCTGTGGATTTAATACCCATAGAGACACCTGGAGATAACCCAGTACCTTTCCCATTCGGTCTAACTACCATAGCAGGTTTAATCGCTCTAGCAGCTATTTACTTAAAGAAGAAAAAGTAAAAACTTTCTTCTTATATCTCATTTTTTATTGTTTAGAATAAATAGAAACAAAGTGTACTCGATTGTTAAAATAAGAAAAAGGAAAGATA
>MEHH01000057.1 GCA_001940755.1 Candidatus Heimdallarchaeota archaeon AB_125 | reverse complement strand
TCTTTAAACTAAAAATACGAGATGTGGTAATAAACGATGATGGTCGAAAGCATCTTCTAAAAGTTGCTATCTATATTGATGATTTACTCGATAAGGTTTATGAACTTCCCAGATTTTACAACGCAACAAAGCGAACAGATTTAATAGGATAAATAATAATTGAACTTGCACCCCATACATCTGCTGGAATTGTGGGAAGAATAGTTGGTTTTACTAAGGCTAAAGTGAATTTTGCCCACCCATATTGGCATGCAGCTAAGCGAAGAAACGCCGATGGTGATGAAGATTCTATTCTCTTAGCACTTGACGCTTTCTTGAACTTCTCTAAATTTTACCTACCTGAAATTAGAGGTGGTAAGATGGATGCTCCTTTGATTTTAGTTGCAAATATTAACCCACATGAAGTTGATGATGAATCCCATAACGTAGATACAAGTTTGAGATATCCTGTTTCATTTTATGAAGCTAGTTTAAAGGGTAGTTCCCCAAAAACGGTATTACCTCTTATTGACATGATTCATAACAGACTAGATAATCAAACAGCCTACGAAGGTTTTAATTATTCTCATGAAACTTCACACATATTTGATGGTCCTAGCTCTACAGCTTACAAAAATCTTACAACTATGGAAGACAAAGTAAATGCTCAGCTTCATGTAGCTGAAATAATCCGAGCTGTTGATGTGACTGATGTAGCCACAAGAATAATTGTAAATCATTTTATTCCTGATCTTATTGGAAATTTGAGAAGATTTGGTTCTCAGAAGTTTAGATGCACTAAATGTAATAGAACATTTAGAAGAATTCCTTTATCTGAAGCATGTCCAAATTGTAATGAACCTAGTCTCAATCTCACTGTGTTTGAAAAATCTGTTACAAAGTATTTTGGCATGGCTGAAAGACTGATTAACACATATGATCTATCTGAATATCTGAAAAACAGGCTGGATATACTAAAGCATAATATAGATTCGTTGTTTTCTGAAAGTCCCCCACTAAAAACAATGAAGAGTACATCAAAGAAAGGTGTTTCAAGTAAATTTGATGATACTGTAAAACTTTCTGATTATTTCATAAAACCTGAATCTGAAACTAAGAAAGATTAGAAACAGTAATTTGAGGTTTGTTTTTACCAAACGAATAGTTTTTAACTATCTGTAATGTTTGGTGGATGAAGAGCAATGAACAGTGCGTCAGAGCAAAAATCTTTTCTTCAAATGAGAAATTTAACAGAGTTAGAGGGAAGGAAGAAGCATATTTACTCCCTGCTGTCCTTCTTGATTGTAGTAGTTTTAACTTTAGCACTTTATCTAGTTCCTGATTACTATTTCCTAGAAAAAATGACAAATGAAACTGTTTTCAGAATGTTAGAATTATATCAATTCGAAATAGAAGTTGCCCCATTATACAATGAGATAGAATATGGGAATTCACTATTCATAGTTATTTCAAATCTTCTAAGCAGTCTAGATGGTCATGGTGGGAATACACCTGTAATAAAATCAATAACTGCAAGCCGCCAATTTGCAATTGTAAGAGCTTGTACTGGGATGCAAGCTGGAGCACTATTAATGGCTTTGATTATAGTTACACCAGCACCAGCAGGAAAGAAGATTAAAGCATCAATATACTCTCTATTGGCATTGATAATAGGAAATTTCCTAAGAATAGCTCTTGTTATTGCAATGACAATAACTATTGATGTTACATATGGAGCAACGTATGATGCTGCCTGGTTCTGGGCTCATGATGTTCTAGGAAAACCCATTGGTTTCTTTGGAACAATATTGTTTGCAATTATCATTGAAAGACAAGGAGTTCCAATCCTCAATACAGTGAGCTTGTGGTTAGATTCATTCATAGATTTTCTGAAATTCTTAGCTGACAAAGTTTTCGGTTCTAAGAGCTCTTAAAAAATAGTCTTTTACTGATAGATCATTTTTTAATTTTCCGGATATTTCTTATTTTTATTTGAGAAAAATATTGATTTTATTCACTGGTAGCTTTCGATAAGTTTTATTAAATGAACTTACATATATAACTCGTAAATATTTGAGTGTGAAACTGCAATGAGATATTTAGAAGTCCATGAAGATGGTTCTTTAGTTGAATTGAATGAGTTACAATTAGGTCCAGAGAAGGTCCTCATTGTTGTGGATGAAGAAGATAAAAAGATGTGGTTGTGGAAAGGGTCCAATTGTCCAATAAGAAAGAAGTTTATTGGTAGTAGGGCTTTATCCGATATAAGGAAAAAAGAATATGGTTTTGCATATGTTCCACAATCTTGTGATCAGGATGAGGAAACTGCAGAATTTGTATCAATGTTACAAAAAGTCGGTAAAACTGACATAGTGCCTGATGCAGTTCTAAACAGAGCACAAAAAATAATTGACAGACAAAGTAGAATCAATGTCTTTGATGAAGGTGCTGAACAAGAAACCGTACCACCTTCTACTCCAGCTCCTGGTACAGCTTCAGAAGTAATAGAAGAGGAAAGTGAGGGGTTAAAAGATCGTCCAGCACAAGTACCGGCTTCAGAATTACCAACACATCTGGCTAAGATGGGGGCACCAGGAAACAGACCTATGCCCACTATTCTATCAGCATTAGAATCAGAATCAATTGAGATTAAAACACCTGAAGAAGCTTTACAAGCTAAAGAAACAGCTAGTGATGTACCCGTAAAACAAACAATTGTTAAAAGTGACACTATACTTGAACAATCGTTTAAGGTTTTGAAAGATTTAGGGGCTCCTAAAGGATTCTATAGGGATTTAGTAATAATTGGGAATAAAGTATACACAGAAACCTATACAGGTGGATTCGAAGAATTGGATGAGCCTCCAGAAGGTATTTTCTTCTCAAGTTCTCATGTTCCTAGAATGATCTGTGAGAATGGCGTTGTAAGAGCAATAGAATTTCTTAAACCAGAGGAAGGAGCAGAATTAAGTGAAGAAGATGAAGCAATTGCTCAAGACATAGAAGATTTATTAGGTATGTTTGAAATTGAAGTAGGGTAAAACCCTATTCCTTTATTTTATTTTAGGTGATCTTTTTGGAATATTATTCTATTACAATTATTCTCCATCCATCCATTCCATCTGACATAAGATTAATAGAAGGTGAAATTGATTCAGAAACGATTCTTTTAGATGGCTTACTTTCAATATTATCTCAATATGAGAAAGTTGCTAATGTTTTGATCAGTGAATCAGATGTGCGACCAGGTTATCTTTTGTTATCTAATAAAATAGAACTAAAAACAACAAGAAAATTGTATTCTCCAATTACCTCAGATATGGAAATTAAAATTATACCAATTTCGCATGGAGGTTAAAAAC
Organism: Candidatus Heimdallarchaeota archaeon AB_125; assembly: GCA_001940755.1. Lineage (GTDB taxonomy): Archaea > Asgardarchaeota > Heimdallarchaeia > Heimdallarchaeales > Heimdallarchaeaceae > UBA460. The sequence continues at coordinate 8,419 of MEHH01000057.1, read as the reverse complement.
AGTAAAATCTCTTGGTACGAAGTCGGAATATACTAACTTCATTAGATATATTTTTAATAACTTTAATCCCTAACATGTTGCTCGCTGATTGCCAGGATAGCCAAGTGGACAACGGCGCTGGTCTTGAAAACCAGTTCCTATATGGATCCGGGGTTCAAATCCCCGTCCTGGCTCCATCTCCTCAAAAAAGTTAAACCTGAGTGATTTAGCAAGGAAAAGTGTATATCATTGTCATCTATAGAAGCACCATATATTTTAGGTATTGCTGAAAAACCACAAGCAGCTAGAAGATTAGCTTTTGCTTTAGATGAAAAGAATAAACCACAAAATAAGCGTCTAAAGAACGTACCTGTTTACATATGTGAAAGAGACGGGAAGAAAATAGTAATTGCGCCAGCAGTTGGTCATTTATTTACTTTAACTTCAATAGGAAAAACCTGGAATTATCCAGTTCTGGATTATGAATGGGTACCTAGTCATGTTGCGAATAAGAATGCAAGAACTAAGAACTTTGTTGATGTTTTCAAATCTCTCGCTAAAGGAGCAGATGATGTTATTATAATGACTGATTTTGATAGAGAGGGTGAAGTTATAGGCTATTTGATCCTGAAATATCTGATAGGTAAGGATAATGCAGGAAGAATGAAATTTTCTACCTTAACCAGAAGAGATATTATTACAGCATATGATCAAAGAGAGAAATCTCTAGATATGGGATTTTTGAACTCAGGTTTAATCAGACATTATATTGATTGGTTATACGGAATAAATTATTCCCGAGCATTAAGTCTAGCTTTCAAAAGAGTATCAGGACGTTTCAAAACAATTTCAATTGGACGTGTTCAAGGACCAACTCTAGGATCTGTTGTTGAGCACGATACTAAAATCAAGTTCTTTGTACCTGTTCCTTATTGGACTATAGAAAGCAAAGTTGTATTAAAAAGTAAAAACTTCAAAGCAGTGTATGAAAAAGATAAATTGATGACTCAGAAGGAAGCACTTCAAGTTGTCAAAGATTGCAGTAGTTTAACTGGAAAAATTACCAATATTTCAGAAGAACCAAATTATCTTTATCCATTTCCTCCGTTCAACCTAGGAACACTTCAACGAGATAGTTATAGACATTTTAAGTTCTCTCCAACTAAAACACTTGAAACTGCAGAAAAACTTTAGCTAAAGGCATTAATCTCATATCCACGAGCTGATAGTCAAAAACTTCCAATGACTTTAGGGCATAAGTCAATCCTTACAAAACTAAGTAAACAACACAACTATAGCACTTTTGCAACCGAGATAATTAGCGCAAAGAAATATAAACCAAAGGAAGGGAAAAAGACAGATGCAGCTCATCCTGCAATACACCCAACAGGGAATGAACCAAATGAAGCTCTTCCTTCTGATGAGAAAAAACTCTATGATATAATTGTAAAGCGTTATCTCTCACTTTTTGGTAAAAGAGCAGAATTTCTGAAAAGAACAATAAAGATAGTTGTGAATAAACATAATTTTGAGGTAAGAGGGAGTAAAATATTAGATGAAGGATGGATTAAATATTATAAACCATATTATTCTATAACAGAATCTATACTTCCAGATGTTGAATTAGATAAAGAAGTAATCTTCAATTTCATTGATTCTCAAGAGCATTTTACTTCCCCTCCATATAGGTTCAATGAATCATCACTTCTCAAATATATGGAGGACGAAGAAATAGGGACTAAAGCAACAAGAGCTGGAATAATACAAACGTTATTTGATAGAGGATATGTGGTAGGAAAGGAAATAACACCAACACCTCTAGGTGTATCCGTTGTTGATGTCTTGCAAGAACAGTATCCCATCCTTGTTAAGTCAGAAATGACACGAAATCTAGAACAAATAATGGAAGATGTTCAGAACGAAGATAAGGATATTCAAAGCACTGTTCTAACCATAAAAAAGGAACTGAAAGATCTTCTAGAGCTTTTCAATCAAAAAGAAACAGAAATTGGTCTAGCTCTATACAAAAATCTTAGACTATCAGAGAAAGAAGATGTAATTGTTCTAGGAGAATGTCAACAATGCAAAAAGGGAAAACTAAGAATCATCAGATCAAGGAAAACAGGAAAGCGTTTTGTGGCTTGCTCCTCTTATTTCGATAAAGCTATCGTTTGTAGTTCTACTTATCCAGTACCTAGTACTGGAAACATCAAACCTACAAAGAAAGTTTGTGTCCATGATAATCTACCTATTATAGAGTGGCAAAAAGGAAGAAGAAAGATCTCTATGTGTATTTCTCCTGATTGTCCATCTAAGAAAGAAGGTGAGAAGAATGAAAACAAGTAAGCAATGCCCAATTTGTAAAAAAGATATAGAAAACTTGCAAGAACAATATTGCAAGAATCATTCCAAAGCTAAGAAAGAACTGAAAAAGGGGTATGAAGCTTGGCTTAAAGCATATGGTTCGCTTTCATGGGATGATTATCTCCAAAAAATCTTAGATCTAGAAGGTTTAGTTGGAGATTTTGTAAGAGAAATTACACAACATGAATTCTATTTTTCAAGTGGATAATATGATTCAGATCTGATTAATTTCAAAATTTTGATGACATGTTTTTTTAATTTCAAGAAAAAAGAGCTGCATGAATTTGCTCCCGTTCTGGTAATCCCTCGATTCTAGTTTTACCAACAAATATTGTTGGAATTGAAGATACGTTAAATTGATTCTCTGTCTTAATTTCTATACTTTTATAGTTGAATAATCCTCCATACTCTTCTAAAACCTTCTTTAAGATGTCCTCTGCTATATTGCAGTATGGACAATCTTCTGTAGTGTAGAGTAATATCTCCTTCATTTCATACATTTTCTTTGTTTCCATATTAAAAAAGCAACAAAAATTTTGGGACTAGCACAGATGTCACGCCAATATTACAATGAGGTTTTTTTACTAATTTACCATTTGAATGGTTAAATAGAATCACAACTACAGGGATTATTTTTACATTTAGGGCATGAATTCGGATATTTCTTCATAAAATCTTCTTCAACATTGATATCTAGGATATTTGCTATACTCAGTGTCCATGCTATAATATCAACAATTTCTTCGGTTATTTTCTCTCTGTTCTGCAATAGTACAGCTTCAGAAAGTTCACCAACTTCCTCCATGAGTTTCAAAACAGTCTTTTCTAAACCACGTTTAAGATCTTTATCCAGATACAATTTTGCCATTAAATCTTGAAAATCAAAAATGATGTTCACTCTCCATATATGAAAATAATGGATCTAAACAATATAAACAATATTGCCAACAATCACAGCAACAATTAGAATAATGCAGGAAGCTACAACGTACCAAGGACCAATTTTAACGCCTGGCAGATCTTCATCATAGTATCTCATCAAACCTGCACCTGTCGCAGGCATTGGGCTTGTATCTCTCTTAGTTTTTTGTTTTCGTGAACTTCGACTCATTATGCTCAAGTGGATTTTAAGATAAAGATATATATGATTTTTTATCTGATACTTCTCCTTTGTTATTATCCAAGATGTAAAAGAATTTAAATCAAAATTTTTACAAAGGAAACCAACCAACACAAGATTTAAGATATTATTAATTTCAAAGGATGATAAAATACACGACCCCGTAGCTCAGCTGGATAGAGCACCAGCCTTCTAAGTTGGGGGTCGCGAGTTCGAATCTCGTCGGGGTCGCCAACTTATCTCATCTACAAAACATTTATGTCTTGATAAAATCTAAAGTGTTTGTTCATGACTCCATCTAAGAAAATTAGAGAATTATATGCAGAAGGCTATCAACTTACTCCTGAAGCATTTGAATATCTCAATAATTTACCCGAAATAGAGAGAGTTATTAACAAAATACTCACTTCAAACTTAAATAAAGCGATTCTTTCTGTTCAAGATATCGATGAACTTCTTGAAGAAGATTTTATCAAAAAAGATGATATCACTGAACAATCTCCTCTTGAGAAAGAAGAAATTATACCAGTGGAACAAGAACTACCTCGAATTGAAGAAAAGAAAGAGGTTTTGGAAGAAGAGGTAAAAACCGAAGTTAAGATAGAAACTAAGTTGAGAAAAGAAAAAGTGTCTCCGGATTTAGAAATAATATTTTCTCCTGAAGTTAAAAAAACTGTGGCATCATCAAAAAGTTTCCAAGATTATTTTGAAAGCCGTTTTCAATCAATTCATCAGTTGTTTTCAAAACGACGGGATATAACAAATAGAATCTCTACAAAGGATTTAATTCCAAATCGCAATAAAGATAAGATCTCTCTAATAGCAATGGTAACTAAGATACACAAAACAAGAAAAGGAACTGTTATTCTTGATTTGGAGGACAAGTCAGGAATCATCACTGGCATCATTCATTCAAAAAAACAAGATTTGATATCTAAATCAGAATTCATTCTTGAGGATTCTGTGCTCTGTTTTACAGGAAACTGGTGGAAAGATATACTAAGTGTTGATGATATTCTTTGGCCAGATATTCCATTTCACAAATCAAATTTCGCGTATGATGATGTATATGCGCTGTTCATATCTGATATTCATGTGGGATCAAAGAATTTTGCAGAAGATTTGTTTTTGCGTGCAATTAAATTTGTAAATGGAAAACTTGAAAGTGACAAATATAACAAGATTGGAAAGAAAATTAAGTACCTTTTAGTTGGTGGAGACGTTGTTGACGGAGTTGGTATCTATCCTGGTCAGATAGAAGACTTGGAACAAGATAGCATTCATTTACAATATCAAACAGCAGCAAATTACTTTGAGAAAATAAGAGACGATGTAGAAATTATAATCATACCAGGAAATCATGATGCTGCTAGAGCTGCAGAGCCACAAACACCAATTCATAGAGATTTTGCTCCTGATCTCTATGGATTTGATAATATTCATCTTTTAGGAAGTCCTTGTTATCTGAAAGCCCATAATGTAGAAATTATGATGCATCATGGAAATTCAATACTAGATATAAATGCTGCAATTCCTGCAATATCACATGAAACCTCTATTCCCGCAATGGTAAGAATGTTAGAGAATCGTCATATTGTTCCTATTTATGGGAGAAGAACACCAATTGCACCAGAGTCAGAAGATAGATTGTTTATTTCTAGAATACCTGATATCTTTCAGACAGGTCATACACATATTGCAGGAGATGAGACATACAAAGGCGTTACTCTATTAAATTCAGGAACTTTTCAATATCAGACGAGTTATCAGAAAAGTATGAATATTAATCCAACAACTGGTCAAACTTACATAATTAATTTAAAATTATTACAAAGAACACAAGTAGATTTTCATAAAATGAGTTAATTGAAAAGATTCTCCCCTGTATTTTATTCCATTGGTATATCTTCTTCATCAATTTGCACATACGATAATATGTCAGCTATTGTAGGTGCGTGATTTGATAGTACAGCAATCGCATTCTTGAATTCCTCAATATCACTTGTTCCTCCAACTAAATGAAAATCTCCAATAGATTTGAGAATAAGAAAACCATTTTTTCCACGAACCATTACGTCATTGATTGGAGCAAAAGTTAATCTTTCCAGTGCTAACCTTGCAGCTGCTACAAGTGCAGCACCAATAGCTGAAAGTTCTGTTGAGTTTGCAGTCTTATCTCCAGCGTAAAAAGCTACTCTGTCCCCTGTTGCTGTTAAAATAGCGAGAGCCTCTAATTTTGCTTCTTGTGTAATATCTTTTAACTCTTTAGCCAGTGCATATGCGATTTTTCTTTCTAGTCTCATTACTATCTAAATCACTTTAACCATAAATTAAGTTAATTAATGTTACTATGCTATTAATCAAAATGAATAATAAATAGAAATATGAGAACAACCTTTAATTTCTGCTACTTTCACAATTTTTCTTATTCAATATCAACAATAATAGAATTATTGTCGTGAAATCAGATTGAAAAAGACTTTCCTTAAGTAATATTTTTAAACGCTTTTCTTTATTCAACTTCAATAAGAGATTACTAAGCTTATGTAATATGCTATAGGTGAGATTCAATGTCAGGCGATACAGGTATAACCGGAATGCTAGGACGCTTTTGGAAGAAAATTGTTAACCATTTCGATGATTATGAAATTAACAGAGAAGCTCTTCTTAATAGATTAAGTCTATTAATTATTCTTGCTGCAGGAATTATGATTAGATTATTTTCTTTGATGAAAGGATATGATCCTTTAATCAAAGCATTTGATCCATATGTTCAATTAGTAAGTGCTGAATATATTAGTGAAAACGGTTTTACAGCATTCATATATTGGTTCAAAGATAATTCTTGGTACCCCTATGGATTCCATCCAGGAAGAGAACTTTATTGGGGAGTTCCTGTAAGCGCAGTCATCATTAAAGGATTTCTAGGTTTGTTTTCAATAAATGTAACAATTACACAAGTAGCATACTTTAGTCCTGTATTTTATGGATTCTTCACAATCGTAGCTTCCTATTTCTTAGGAAAAGAAACAGTAAGTAATAGAACTGGATTATTCACGGCTTTCTTCATGGCATTTTCACCTGCTTTTCTATCAAGAATCACGGCTGGATTCTTTGATAATGAATCCGTGGGGATTCTATTTACAGTCCTAACTCTGTATTTCTTCATACGAGCAATAAAACGTGGTGGAACTATTTCATCATTTTTAGCAGGTATTAGCTTAGCCATGCTGATTGGAAGCTGGGGGGCATATAGATATGTTTTGGATTTATTACCACTAGCAGCTTTCTTATTGGTTTTAACAAGAAAACTTACTTGGAAACTGATTAAAGCTTATACAATTACAATTGTAACGGCACTAAGTATAGGTTTTCTAGTACCTAGAGTAATGATTAACAGGTTTTACAACATTGAGAACATGATACCAGTTTTGATGATTGGTGTTCTAATTCTAGTGGGAATTGTGCAGAACCTTTCTAAAAGCTTAGACGAGAAAACTTTCAAACAAGTTAGAATTATAGGATCTATTACGATTTTTGTTTTGTTAACAGTAATGATTACCGTATTTCTATCCTTAGGAATGTTCTCAAGCATTGCTGCCAAATTCTGGGCAGTTATTTTACCAGGAAACCGAGGTGCGATCCCTATTATTTCTTCGGTAAGTGAACATCAACCTATGACCTGGGCAGAGCTTTTCAATAGCATACACATAATGATGTTCTTAATCCCCTTAGGATTGTATTATTGTATCAGAAAACCAACTGATGTCAATATAATCATTCTTACACTTGGAGTTACTACAATTTACTTCTCAGGATCTATGGTGAGGTTAGTATTATTACTGTCTCCAGCAGCTTCATTACTAAGCGCACTTGCTATTGACAAATTACTTTATACTTATTCATTAAGTGCTCATGGTAAAATTGCTTTAACTAAGAGAAAGTTAAGAATTACGAAAACCATAGGTCGAGATGAAGCTATAGTAGCATATTTAGTAATATTTGGTTTACTTGTTACATTTACTTTCCACAGTATAAATTTGGCAGAACAATATTCGCAATCTGAGATGGCTCCAGTGATTTATGGCGAAATAGGTACCCCTTCATCAGACTGGCAAGAAGCATTATTGTGGTTGAGAAATAATGCTCAAGGAGAAGGAATAGTTGCAAATAGTCCTTCTGTTGTATTAAGTTGGTGGGATTACGGATATTGGATTACGAATTATGGAAATGCAACGTCTCTGGTAGATAATGCGACCACGAATAAAACGCAAATAGCAATGGTAGGAACCATGTTAATGTGGAACTTCACTGAGTCTGTTAAATTGATGTACAAATATAATGTGAAGTATGTACTAGTCAATACCCAAGCAGGAATCCCAGGTCTTGGTTCAGATTTAGGAAAAGCACTTTGGTGTGTTAGAATTGCTGCAGATGCAGTTCCAAGATATGGCATAACTGAAGAAGCATTTTATGGTTTAAGAGAAGATAAATCACAATTTCAATACCAAACACCATTCTACTCTACAGTTCTCTATAGGTTATCAGCATATGACCAAGCTACTGGTTTTGCATTTCCAGATTTAGCAGGAACCAATAGTCCAATAAGTAATAATCCTGGGCTGTTAATTGATGCAGTAAATCATCCCGTCTATAATCTTGAAGGTCCAGATGGAATAACATACTTCAAAGAAGTTTTCAGAAGTTATGGATTAGCAATAGATATTGGCACAACGACCGTTGTTGTCTACCTACTCGAACTTGATACCGGTAATCTCATCGGAATAGAGTCGATGACGAATCCACAAGTCGCTTTTGGTGAAGATGTAATCTCTAGAATATCCTATGTAATAAATAATTTAGATGGCCTTCAGAGACTTGGAAATATCATATTGACAGGGATCAATAGCTTGATCGAGCAATTAACCAAGAAACACAAAATATATAACTTAACGG
>MEHH01000056.1 GCA_001940755.1 Candidatus Heimdallarchaeota archaeon AB_125 | reverse complement strand
AGCTAAAAAGAAAAAAATTCACTGGGGCGAAGTATATACCTATCGCAAAGTCATTAAGTGGGTTGCTATGAGAGAGGCAGAAAAACACAAAGGAAGGAATGGTAGTGCTTACTTATCAAAGGAGTTTTAAGATAAATTTACTATAGATAGAAAGATAACTACTAACAAACTAATAGCGAATACAATGAGTAGGGTATACCCCAAGATCGACCCTGCATTTGCTATAGTTTTTTCTATCCACATTTTTCTTTTTGTGCTACTTACAGTTTTTGCCATTTTTATCACCTCGGTTTTTAGATCCCACCTTTTAGGGAGCAGAAGGACCAAACTAGATTATTAGCAAGGGGGATAGCTGATTAGTTTGGTCATCCCGATCCCATCCTAGTGGTGAAATGTTTCAGCAAGAAACAATCAGCATGATTTTCTTCCAGTGAATTTTCGTTTTGCTTCTGAAATCTTTCAGATAATTGTAAAAAATTATTGAACTCTTTTCGAGTTCGAATTTGATAGTTAAGAGAGATATTGGTATTGGGCAGTATTACCACCTTTACAAATTAATAGTAAAGTGAACCAAACAGTAGTAATTTTTGAGCAATAGCTTTATCCTTAGCTTTTCTTACTTCACTTTCTAAACTTTCCATGGATATCTCTTTATCACGTCTGGATTTTTTCTTATCAATCTCAGACAAACCTTCCATTAGTTGCTTTATGAAAGAGTAATATTGCTCTTCATCTATGAACTCAAAATCATAGAGAATTTTCATATTGTCAATTACTATCTGGCGAACTGCTTCTACTTGAACTTTTGATGCCATTTATTTCACCTATATTTTGTTTTACTAGAAATTATTCTATCCGATAATCAGATATTTTCTGATTGGATATCTAGAACGAGCTTTTGCTCTTCTACTTCTTTGAGCTCTTTTGAGCTTATTCAACTCCTTTCGGAGTGCCTTGATTTTTCGATCCAACAGGATACTAGATTCATTTTTATACATATTTTTACGCCTCAAATATTTACATATCTCCTCAGGTTCAAATTAGAGTAGTAGCGAATTGTTGCAGCTAAGTATTGCTCATACACATCCACTTCTTTGTTTGAATACCTCTTTGATAGAGATTTCATGAGCTTGTTGAGGTCCTCGTAAAGTCTTCGAACCCCAGGATCCAACAGTTTTTTTATTTCAGTTGTTTTCATTTTTCCACCTTAGGAGTATAGTTATTACAGCATTGTGCAGTAACCTATTTAAAGGTCATTGTGCAGTAATATATTGCCGCATTGTGCAGTAATAAATAAATATATGTTGAAGGCGACAAAATCACCAAATTTGTTTATTTCACCCTAAAACCACACATATACAAACTTTAGAAAAATATAAGAAGGTGGCAAAAATTACCCATTACATGTTTCTTATTGCAGTAATAACGCATCTTTAGGAAATATTTACCTTGAGATATACATATATATATATTACTGCACATATTAACATAGCCAGAAGTAACAGGAGGGTTTAGAATGCCTGTAATAAAAGATGTTGAAAAAACACAGATTAAATCCAGAGCCCGCAGGTACGTTCAAGACCTAGCCGATGCTCCCTTAAGTTCAGGTTTAGAATTATATAGTGAGACTATTTCCAAGTTACATGATCGTTCTTCTCGATTAAGAATATGTTTGAAATGTGGATCTATAGATAAAAAAGAGATTCTTGCTGATAGTAATCATAATTGTGCATCTGGTATTGATAAGCTCCCTGTGATCATTCTCACAAACTGGGTTATTTTGAAAAATTTCTTTCTTACTGACGAATATGTCAATGCTTTACGAAGACTTGGTGTCGAACCTATTTCTACTAAACCGATTATCACTACAACTTCTTCCAAAGAAGAAGGCACTGATACTAAAAAACAGGTAGAAAAGACAGTGATCGAAACCACAAAATGAAGTAGTTATTTTTCTTTTTCTTTAAGTTTCTTCTTTAATTCATTATTAGTGGGTTCTACAAGAATTGACCCATCCACAAATACTATAGTTGGAATTCTACCTGACAACTCGCTTACCTTTTGACGACCTTCTACACTTTTGTCAATGTCTATCCAAGCATAAGGATAACCTCTTTCATCAAGAAATTTCTTTGCCCTCTTACAGTCTCCACACCTTTCATTTCCATATATTACTTTTATACTTGTCATCGTGAAGCCTTTTCACTCCAAAATTTAAATTTTTTGCATTTACTTTAGTATATTAGTGTACAAGTAATTACTTTTTTATACACTTAATATCCATGCACGATTAAGAGAAGTAACTTATTTGGAGGAGCTTGTAAGTGCCTGAAAATATTATTGAAGCTCAACAATTTGAACAAATACCATTTGAAAAAATCCGTGCCGTTAAGGGTGAGATGGTCATCTCAGAAGATTTTCCAAGTTATCTAGTTGATGAATCTAAGATAAGTGGAGGTTATGCCGAATACTTGTTTTTCCCAAATACCGAAGAAGAAATTGCCTCACTTATTTGTAAAATGAGGGAAGAGGAACTTATGATTACTATTTCAGCTGCAAGAACTGGAATTGTTGGATCAGCTGTGCCATTTGGTGGTGCTGTTCTTTCTTTAGAAAGAATGGATAGCGTCATTGGCTTAGGTTATGATGATGAAGCAGAAAGATGGTTTTTACGTGTGCAACCAGCTATTTCTTTAAATGAAATAAACCACATTGTAAAACTTCGAAAATTAGAACTTCATCAAAGTATTCCTGAAGAAAAGAATTGGATCGAGAAATTTGAAACAGAAAAAACCCATTATTATCCTGTAGATCCTACTGAAATGACTGCCTCAATTGGAGGTACCATTGGAGCTAATGCTTCTGGAGCACGTTCTTTCAAGTATGGTTCAACAAGAGAGTGGATAAGAAGAATTCGAGTAGATATTGGGACAGGAGATGTATTAGTAATCCACAGAGGAAAATACAAAGCAAAAGATGGTAAGTTTGTAATAAAAACATCTGAAGGAGATTTAACTATTAAAATACCAACTTACAAAATGCCTAAAGCAAAGAATGCTGCAGGATTATACACTAAACCAGACATGGACTTAATTGATCTTTTTATTGGCTCAGAAGGAGTATTTGGAGCAATTACTGAAGCTGATATTTGGTTAAAGGAATTCACACCTCAAATGTCAAATGTGGTATTTTTCAAAGATGAAATCGATGCTCTTGAATTTGTAATTAAACTTAGAACAAGTGAAAAGATACAACCAGAGTTCATAGAATTTTTTGAGAATAATGCTTTATCTTTACTAAGAGATAAGCAAAAGGAAGATCCTAAATTTGTTAATATGCCAGCCATAGCTGAAGACATAACAACAGCAATCTCTTTTGATTTACCTTATTCTGAAGAAACCCTCAGTGAATACTTCATTGAAATCTCAAAAATGCTAGAAGAATGTAATTCCTCTCTTAATAATACATGGAGTGCATATGAAGATAGAGAAATAGCTAGATTCAAACATTTCAGACATGCAGTTCCAGAGATAGTTAACAATATCATTGCTGAACGTAAAAAACAATTTTCTGAAATTCACAAATTAGGAACAGACATGTCTGTTGAAGACATACATCTGAAAGAAATGATGGAATTCTATAGAGTTTCTCTCAAAGAAGCAGGTTTAGAGTATGTTATGTGGGGTCATATTGGAGATAATCATGTGCATGTGAATATCCTCCCTAGGAATATGGATGACCTAAAACTTGGAAAAGAGTTATACAAGAAATTTGCTGACAAAGCTGTTCAATTTGGTGGATCAGTGTCTGCGGAGCATGGAATTGGAAAAATCAAACATGAATATCTTCAAATTATGTATGGAGAAGAGGGTGTTCTTCAAATGAGAGAAATTAAATTCTCTTTAGATCCAAATTGTGTTTTCAATTGTGGAAATATCTTCGGTAGAGGTGTTAAAAAATGAAAATTTTAATACTTGTTAAACAAGTTCCAGAAGCAGATAAGGTTGCTGTGGATCCAGAAACAGGCACACTCATTCGTGAAGGTGTTGCTTCTATCTTAAATCCTTATTGTGAGTATGCTTTAGATCAAGCTGCCAAGTTGAAGAGAGATAATCCTGAATTACATATTGAGGTTACAGCAATAAGTATGGGGCCACCTCAAGCAACAAGTGCTCTTCTTCGATGTTTGGAATTGGGAGCAGACAAAGCTTATCTTTTATCAGATAGGAAATTTGCAGGCTCAGATGTCTGGGCAACTTCCACAGCCATTAAAGAAGGTATAGTTGGTTTAGAACCTGAATTCGATCTAATTCTAGCTGGAAAACAGGCAATTGATGGTGATACAGCTCAAGTTCCTGCAGAAACAGCTGAACAATTGGGAATACCTCAAATCACTTACGGAGTAGATGTTAAGATCAATGATAAGAGAGTTGAAGTCAAACGAGAGACTGAAACAGGATATCAAGTACTTTCAACAAAAATGCCTGCTCTCATCACTATGAGTAAAGGTTCTAACATTAGAAGAGTTCCTTCAATGCAGGAAGTTTTAGACGCTAGAAAGAAACCATTGGATGTTGTATCAGCTGATGATTTGAATATCGATGAAAGTAAAATTGGATTGAGTGCATCACCTACTCAAGTCGATAAGGTTTTTGCTCCCCCATCTAAATCTGGTGGAGAGATTATTGATGGCACCGATCCTAAAGCAGCAGCAAAGAAACTGCTGGAATATCTAAAGGAGAATAGTTTTCTGAGAGTGTGATAATGATGTTGAACGTAGATTTAGAAGCATGTATCGGCTGCAAGATGTGTGAAAAAGTATGTCCCTTCGCAGCAATAATTGTTGAACCTAAAACAAAGAAAGCTAAGGTTCTTGAAGGCTGTACTCTTTGTGGAACATGTGTAGGAGTTTGTCCGGTAGATGCATTAAGTATTGAAAGAAAAGCTGTTTCTGAAGAAGAAATTGCACTCTATAAGAATGTCTTTATCTGGGGTGAGTGGGAGAAAAAAGGAGAAAAGAAAGTCATCAAGAATGTAGTTCTCGAGCTACTTGGAAAAGGTAAGGAACTCGCAGATAAACTAGATGAATCTTTGGCGGTTATTCTTCCTGGAAACAATGTAGAACATCTAATTCCTGAGCTTTTCCATCACGGTGCAGATAAAGTATATCTCTGTGAACATGAATTATTAGAAGATTATTCAACTGATGGATTTACAAGTGTAATCGCAAGTGTAATCTCATCTGAAAAACCTTCTATTGTTCTATATGGTGCAACCCCTAACGGGAGAGATTTAGCCCCCAGAATTGCAGGAAGATTAGCATTGGGGTTAACAGCTGATTGTACTGGTTTAGATATTAATGACTCAAGACAGTTAGTTCAAACTCGTCCAGCTTTTGGTGGAAACATTATGGCTTCAATCCTATCTCCATATACTAGACCCCAAATGTCGACTGTGAGACCAAACGTTTTTCCAAAACCAGTAATTAACGTAACAAAAACTGGAATTGTTGAAGAAGTTGAAGTCAATCTAAGACCTATGAGTATAAGAACAAAGATTATAGAAGAAATCATTTCACAAGAAGACAGTATCAATATAGAAGAAGCAAACATATTAGTTTCTGCTGGAAGAGGAGTTGGATCCAAAGAGAATTTACATTTTATTGAAGAACTTGCTGAAGCTGTAGGGGGAACAGTTGCTGGATCAAGACCTCTAGTTGATCTAGGTTGGCTTCCTCATCCACAACAAGTTGGACAATCAGGAAAGACAGTTGCTCCAACATTATACTTTGCATTAGGAATTTCTGGTGCAGTACAGCATCTAGTTGGGATGACCTCTTCCGATTTCATAGTTGCTATTAACAAAGATAAAGAAGCACCTATATTTGAGGTTGCAGATTTTGGAATTGTAGGCGATATGTTTGAAATAATTCAAGAATTTGTAAAACTTGTTGAAGAAGAAAAAACTAAGGAAACAGCTTGATATTCTTTTACACCTAGAATTTAAGTTTTAGGTGCTTTTTCATATCCCCATTTGTCTATTGTTTTTTGCCAATATGAATAGATTGTAATTTTATCTTCTTCAGACAGCTTATATTTACTTGGTGTATATCCTTCAACTGATTTTAGATATGGTTTCACCCGTTCTTTCAATTTATCAAAACCGTCTAATCCTAAACCAGAGTAAATCTTTTCTAACTCAGTAATAGGGTTTTCACTGAGTTTTTCAAATTGAACATCGACTAGATTTCCTTCTGGTATTAGCTTAATATCTTCATAATATCTATCATACATCTCCACATGAGTTTCTAATATCAGTTCTCGAATATCATAGTCTTGTTTCTGCATCGCATAAATACCTGCATTATGTTTATGTAATTTCAAAGTTGAGAAAAATAGATCATATGGATCACGATAAATGTGAACGAATTTTGAGTTGGGAAAGAGCTCCAGAATATGTTTTAAACGACATGTATCAAGAGGATTTTTCAGAATGAGCTGTTTGCCTTTTTCTTTTATTGTTAATTTTTTAATCAGATACAAGAACCATTTCTTCCATTCTTCAACTTGTTCAGGTGAAGCATTATCTAGAGTCAAGTACTTTCTATACTGTTCCATATTTTTTGGAAATGCAAACATTATAATTGGAGAGAGCATAGAGAGAAACAACAGTGCAAATTCATGCTCATGAGGCATTTCTGGAAACATATCAACATCATCAGTTGGTCTTTTCTTTGGAGTTAAAGGTTTCATTATCAAATGAATCATTTTAGAGCCTGTTAAGAATAAATGAGGAAGCCCTGACTCTGTAAGAGTTATGTAACCAAATTGCTCATCAAATGCCAACATTTTATGTAAATGTGTCGTTCCACTTCGCCAGTGTCCTAAAATAAAAACTGGGTCTTCTGTAATTTTGGTAATTCTTATTTTTTTCCTAAATCTAAGACGCTCATAAAGAATAAATGGTGCTAAAATTACATTGGCAATAGTTAGAAGAAATATTTTTGGAATAAATCTGGATTTAACATTGAATTTATTATCATACAGTAATTTCAGCCATTCTTTTAAGCTAATCCCAATCATCAGAACCCACTTGATACTTCCTAATTTAAATGTTCTTAATAAGAGTTTTACTGCAACGCAAATCTGATAAATGACTTAAATGGTTTGATTAAATTTATAGATAAAAGCCTCGTTCCTAATTGTATGATTAAGTATGTAATTATAATCAGTGAGATCCGCTACTATATTTGGTGTTAAAGAGATCTGTTCTAAATTGAAAATAATGAAATTAAATGTCGTATTGTCTTCTGAGTATTGTCTTATTTGATCTCTCATTCGAATTTCATCTCTCATGTCAATGTATTCGTCTAAGGGTACTTCTTTATGCAAGTAAAAATAGGATTCAAATTGAGTACCTTTAGTAAACATAACAACCCCATTACAATCTTCCAATTGTCCAACATAGACCAAACTTCTAGCTAAAGCATCATTGGCTCTCCATTTATAAATTTTAGAACCTTCATAGGATGATATTACCACTCCTGACACTAATAATATACAACAAAGTGATAAAAATGAATAATCTAAGATCCTACTAATCTTTACAGTATTTTTTGTTTTCGTTTTTTTCGCTAAAATCTTCGTTGTAAAAGAGCTTAATTTTGGTGAATATATCTGAAATAGCAGTGATAGAGAAATTGCAAAACAGATGTGCAGGAAAATGAGTGCAAGATATATGAAACGGATTTCCTTATGACTTGGAAATGAAAAAATAGATATAATAATCACTGAAGCAAGTGGAAAACCACAGACATTTCTCAATAAATCCCAATTTACATCTTTGAACTTGAAATATTGCCTAATTGTGTAAACCAATGTTCCTACTACAACAGATGAACATAAAACTACGAATAAAATCAGAGGTAATGAACTAAGTAAAAGCTGGAAGTAGTAATAAGGTGGTGATACACCATGTATTGAACTCAAACCTTCAATTATATTGTATCTGAACCATTGAATTGGTGAAATTAGAAAATCACCGTATGTTATAAAATCAATTAAACCCCCAAAAACTGCAGCGAGACTTAGACCTATGAAATTGCATGTAATTATCTTTATTTTCTTGTAAGGAAATTTGATTAGAAGTATAGCCACTATACTAATTATGAAATCTATTCTGATGTAAATAATAAGTCCCATTAAGAATGATAGGACAATGACTTTTAGATATAATCTCACCGACTTTCTATTCTTCGGCTCATTTTGATTTCTGTTTTCATTCTCCTTTTGAAGTTGTCCTCTTGTTTTCAAAAATGAGCTAATAATAAACAATATCCAAGGTAAAAGGAATATATTCGTAACTGATCTAAATGCACTAAACATCAAAATTGGAGAGATTGTTATAAATAACGCAGATACACCAGCAAAGGTTTTGTTACCTTTAGTATATCTCTTAACAAAAACATACGAAGCAGGAGTGAGTAAAGCTCCATTAATACCAAGAAATATTCTAATGAGAGGGAGCGTTATACGCCAATAATTCCACCCAAATAATTTACCTATGTACATTGGAATAGAAAAAATAAATGGAAATATGTATGATCTTGCTTTTGCATAGCTTGGAATAACTGGATTTGAATCCCAAAATTCTGGTGGAATAGTTCCGTATCCATAAACCATATCATGTGCTATTTCTAAACTTTGGAATATCTCATCTGCATGAATTGTTCCCCAAGTACTGAGAGAAAAGGAAATTTGCATAGAAGCAGAAATAAGTGTCACTAGAAGAACGAAGCTCATTTCTTTACGAGTTACAAAGAACCTATAGACTCTTTTTCCTTGATAATGAAGAGTTATGAAAACTTGTTTGACTGGTCTATTTCTCTCCTCTTGACTCATTCCTACACCTGATCAGTAACGTCAATTCTATTTCTTAGAATCTTATTCTCTGCAAGCTATACTCTGGATATTTATTAATTGTTCGTGAGAATTTTGACTGGAAGTCTCCAAAGGTTTATATCGCTGAAAGTACATTTTATGAATTAAATACACCGAGTCATCGGTTATTTGGTGAAAAGAATATGAAAAGTAAAAAGTTCAAATTATCTCTAGTAATGGTTTTCAGCTTACTGTTTTTGGCTAGTATTTTAAATACAGAATCGGTCCAAGGTCAGGATTATTCCTATCCATCAGACATAGCAGTTGGAAATTCTTATGAATGGGAAGTTACAGAATTAACTATCTTAGGTACAGTTAATACAGATTTTCTAGATTATGGTGATGACATACTTGAACAAGGAGACAAGTTCTCTGTTATGCTATTAGATGATATTAATAATGTTACAAACGGAACTCCATCTGAATTGGTAAATCCAGCAAATATCTGGGTAGCATTCTATCTTAATGGTGAATTTAAAACCAATGAAACAGATCAGATAGGTCTGTTAGATCTTGGTTGGTTAAGTATGATACCTATTGGACAGGATGATTTCTTCTTACAACCTACTACATACGAAAATGCAACTGATGTTTACAACTATTTTGAAATCTTGAATGCGAATTTTCCACAGTATGTTATGACTATGGAGGATGAAATAGAGAGTCACGGGTATTATAATCATTATACTATGAAACTTAAGATGTCTTCCAAACTAACTTCAAAATCATGGACAATCAAATTCCAATTCGAAGAGAGTAATAAAGAAAATGACTTGCTAGATCCCATGGATTGGGAAAAAATCATTCAAACAACTTCAAGATATATTGAAATAAGATTCAATGTAAAAACAGGATTTGTAACCTACCTTGATTATCAATATATTTGGCATCAAGAAAGAACTGTTGAAGGTTCAGTAGACATAGATGATGACAATATAACTCTTCTAATCAAGAGTACAGACCTGCCTACTGGTGCTCCTTTTGATTGGGGATACTCAATTATAGGTTTAGCAGTAATCAGTATTCTGGTTTACTATAGAAAAAGAAGATAATTTCTTCTTTTAATCACTTTTTTCAATTCTAGTTGTTTCTATTAATTGTGTTAATAATTAAAGTTAGTATTAACTAAGAAAGATTATTATTAACCTCACTAGCATTGATTTTCGTATCAACTTTCTTTGTGCTAAACAAAGGTAGAAGCAATCCAGCAACTGCAACTATAATCAACCCAATCCATTGAATTCCTGTAGGTCTTTCAGCTAGGAAAATCACAGCTAAAATAGTTATTTGAAATAACATTGTGTTATTGATTATTGATATTTCAACAGCTTTGAGTTTCTGCATTGCATGGTTCCAAATTGTAAAAGCAAAAGCGGTGTTTACAACACTTAGAATGAGTATGTAGCCTGTTGAAATTGGGGAAAGTTTTGGTATTCCTTCTACAGAAAAACCAGCTATTAACATTATTATTGATCCTATAAACATACTAACAGAAGTTATGACAACTGTACTCACTTCTTTTGATTGGTTAATTGATCTACCAATAATTGTTGAAAATGAGTTTGCCAAAACTCCAATAATTACAATAATAAGACCTAAGATTCTTAATTTAAAGGGGATTGGATTAGCAAGTTCCAGGAAGTTTTGCATATAACCTGATACTATACTAAATGGAGTGCTGGAGAGTTCAGGACTGAGAAGGAAATAGAGTAAAGCTCCACCTAAAGCAGCTACTATCAGGAGTATTTGAATTATATTCGATTTCTCCTTCAGTAGAATATTTGCAAAGAAAAGAACAATAATAGGAGTAAAACTCAGCAATAAGCTAACAGTTATTGCAGGAAGATAATTTAAACCTAAGAACTGTGCACCTTGAGTTATTGAATAAAAAACAACACCATAAAGAATAAGCTTTAACCACCATCTCTTTGATAGATTCTTAATTTCTTGTCTGTATTTTTGAAATGATATTACATATATTAGAAGGATAACTGATGCAGCGACATATCTCGTTCCCGCAAAAAACAGGGGAGGAATCTCCTTAAGACCGAATTTTATTATTGGCCATGATGAAGACCATAAGATGGTTACAAAGAATGCTTGAAAGATAGTAAAACCTCTCTTCTTTGTCAAATTAGCTATCTGATGCATACAAGCTTACACCTCTTCACATGCAGTAATTGGATTTTAGTTAAATTAAACTATTCCCGTCATAAGATGGCAATATAAAAAACATTCTCAAAAAAATAGGGTTTGATTTGACCCCGGTTCTAAAAAAATGATTAGTGATTGTATTTGAGACTTTCAAGAAAATCTATAACTCCAGGTGGACCTTTCTTGATTCCAAATACCTTGAAAGATTCAACTGTTTCCTTCACTAAATCAACATCAACATTTCGTCCAAATCTGCATGAACCTATAACAAAAATTTTCATTTTTGTTCCTGCATTAAGATGTTTTTCCAGGGCACTTCTACTGATATCAAATATTCCAAGTCCGAAAAATGGACTAGTATCGCTAGTTCGCTCCTTTGTACTTAAATCAAATGTGAAGGAATTTTTTTCAATCTCTTGTTTTATGGATGTGCGGATGAATTCAGTTCGAGTGTTGTAAAATCCTTGACTAACCAAATAGTCTATCTTCCCCAAATCTACTGTAGGAAGGTTTATTGTTATCTTTTCATAATTTTTTTCAGTTTGTTTATCAGACATTTATACCACCGAAGGATGTTCTATACCATCCGTGCGGATGGTCATTTATAAATATTTAGTTATGGAGAGTTTAACACCACGATACTTTTTCCTTAAGCTTTTTAACGAAAGTAAGTGATAATGTACACATGTACAGTGATTATGTTTCTCGACATAGTCTTCACAAAGTTGGTGTAGGAGGACTATGTTTTCATGAAGGAAAGATATTACTAATCAAATACAATTATGGTTTGAATAAAGGAAAATGGAATTTACCAGGAGGGTATGTTGATCTGGGAGAAACACTTTCATCAGCTATTGAACG
>MEHH01000055.1 GCA_001940755.1 Candidatus Heimdallarchaeota archaeon AB_125 | reverse complement strand
TTTTTACTAATTCTACTAGATTATCAACGTCTGCAATAATTGGTAGATTGTATTCTGGCATCTCAAACATTTTGCCATTTATTTCTATTTTCGAATTTGCTTGTAGAGTAAAGACTGGATTCTTCACCATTTCTGGCATTTTTATAGGAATATATAATCCTGTTATTTCTTCAGCTGCAAGTGAAAATTCATTAATTTGCTTTGATTCGAAAAGCCCTTCAATCATATATTCTACTTGACCATTCAGATTGATTTTTGTGTTGTTGAATATATCCATATACAATCTGATCTCATTACCAAGCGGGACAATCTGATACGGTGTGAAAGTGCTTAGCTTAACTGTTTCTTGAATCTTTCCACCAGTTATTAATTGGATATCTTGATCTTCAAAACGCAATGATGTTTTAATTACTTCAGAACCTTTTTGATTTGTCTCAAATGCTTTAGCTTTCTTATTGACTATGAAGTCTTTAGTTACTGTAACTGTTTCTCCATTCTTAATTTCAATAGTTGATGGGAAATCTTCTATCCACTCAAGACCTGCGAAAGGTTCAACTTCTAGTGGAGTTGAAATATTCTCACCTGTATTATTTACGATTGTAATTGTCATAGAATTCTGAATCCCCATAAAAATCTCATGTGCGGAAATTCGACTTTTAACAGAGATTTTTTTACCATTAAGTTGTTTTTCAATGCTTGAAATTCCCCATCCATATCTGTCAATTTCAGCTATAAGCTTATCTTCTCCAACCTCAAATTTGTAGGTATAGACTTCCATATTATCTACAATTTCTTTATCAGGTGCTTGCACAAGTTCTTTCTTGAAACAACCATACCAATCAGGATGTTTTGCAAACCATTCTTTTGCTAAAGGAAATTGCAATAAACCAGGAATGAAATCTTGCATATAGACAGCTGTTTCAGGTACCCATACAAGACCAACTTTCTTGTATAATGGCATTGCTTCCATATTGCCACTCCAAGTGTGTAAATCTACTCTAGTGATTCCGTTTTCTACTGCAACTTCTAGAGATTTGAGAAGAAGTCTCTTTCCAAATTTCTTTCCTAATACTAGTGGATGAACACCTATAATACTTATATAAGCCGCATTTTCATCTCTCCAATGAGGATAGAGACCACAATACCCTATAGGTTCTTCATTTTCGTCTAGAGCTATCAAATCTGCAACAGCTGAAGTTTTATCTAGCCAATCGTGCACTCTTTGGGCATCAAAAGGAATTGCACCACCAAAACCTCCAGGCCAAATTTCATTAAAAGCATTAAACATATCTGCAACTTTTTCAGCCATTGAAGGATCATAAATAGTAATAGAACCAATTTGTTCTGACATATTTTCACCATAAAGAATTTTACTTAACAGCAATTCTGATTGTTAACTAACCAGAATTTTTCATATAGCAAAACAAAGCTCGGGTATTTATATAAGTGTTCAAAAATCATAAGTTAATGCAATTAGCTCAAGGGTTAAAGAGTCTAGATGGCCCCATGTTCTGTTCTTTTGATTATTTCATTCTGAAGACTCTCTCCTAGATTTATGAAATAATCACTGTAACCAGCAACTCTGACTATTAGGCTTTTAAACCTCTCAGGATTCTCCTGAGCTTTTCTCAGAGTATCAGCAGAAACCACGTTAAACTGGATATGATGTCCATCCATTCTGAAGTAAGCCCTAATTAAAGCACTTACTTTTTCGAGATCTTCATCTTTTTTGAGAATTTCTGGTGTGAATTTCTGATTTAATAAAGTTCCTCCCGTGCGAAGATGATCAATCTTACTTGCTGATTTGATAACAGCTGTTGGTCCTTTCATATCCATTCCTTGAACTGGAGATATTCCTTCAGAGAGTGGTTCTTTTGCTTTTCTTCCATCTGGAGTTGCACCTAATACACTTCCAAAATAAACATGAACAGTAGTTGGAAGTAAATTGATTCGATGATGGCCACCTTTAGTATTTGGTCTACCATTTACCGCTTTGTAAAATTCCTCAAAAACTCGTTTAGTAATTTCATCTGCATAATCATCATCGTTTCCATACTTTGGAGTTTCATTTAGAACTATTTGTCGAATTGTTTGATGCTCTTCAAAATTGTTTTCTAGAGCCAAAAGTAAATCATTCATACTGAAATTTTTTTCTTCGAAAATATTGTATTTTAATGAAGTAAGAGAATCAGTGATTGTACCCAAACCAACCCCTTGAATGTATGTAGTGTTGTAACGGGCCCCTCCATCATTGTAATCTTTTCCTTTTTCAATACAGTCATCTACAAGTAATGACATGAATGGAGAGGGAAGATTAGCTGCCCAGAGTCTTTCAATAATGTTATTTCCTTCTATCTTAATATCTATAAAATGATTCAATTGATTGGTGAATGCTTCAAATAAATCTTCAAAGGCATGGAAGGTAGTAGCATCTCCTGTCTTCAAACCAATTTGCTTTCCAGTTCTAGGATCTATTCCGTTATTCAGAGTTAATTCTAATATTTTTACAGTGTTGAAATATCCTGAGAGAATATAAGCTTCTTTTCCAAAAGCCCCAGTTTCCACACATCCACTAGCGCCACCATTTCTTGCATCAATTATAGATTTTCCTTGATTGAGCATCTCTTGAACAATTGCTTCTGTATTGAAAATTGAGGGTTGTCCGAATCCAGTTCGAACAACTTTCATTGCTCTCATTAAGAAATCATTTGGTGTTTCTTTGCTTATCTGAACCATGGAACTAGGTTGTAAAATTCTCATCTCTTCTATTACATCAAGAAGCAAGAATGAAAGATTATTTACAGCATTTGAACCATCCTCTTTTACACCTCCTAAGTTAATCAAGCAAAAATCAGTATATGTGTTGCTCTCTTCAGCAGTCACACCAACTTTTGGAGGTGCAGGTTGGTTGTTAAACTTAATCCAAAAGCATTGCAATAGTTCTTTGATTTCACCCACAGAAATATTTCTTTCATTTATGTCTTCTTCATAAAAAGTGATGAGGTTCTGATCTAGTCTTCCTGGATTGAAAGAATCCCAAGTGTTCAATTCAGTAATAACTCCTAAGTGAATGAACCAATAATGCTGCAAGGCTTCCCAAGTTGTTCTGGGGGCATATTCCGGAACATAAGAACAAATCTCAGCAATTTTCTCTAATTCTTCTCTTCTAGTTGCATCTGTTTCTTCAAGAGCTAGTTTTTTTGCTTTATCTGAATAACGGTTTGCTAGAATTATAATTGCATCAGCTGCTATCTCCATAGCTTTTAGTTCTTCTTTTTTTGCATAAGCTTCTGGATCATTATTAAAATCTAAATTGTTGATACTCTCTTCAATTTCCTTTTTGAAATCTGAAAATCCCATGTGGAAAACATGCTTACCTGAAACTGTGTGACCTGGAGCTCTTTGTTCCATAAATTCAGTGAAAACACCAGCTTCGTAGGCATCAATCCATTCTGTTGTCATATTGTCAAATATTTTTTCTCTTATGGATTTGCCTTTCCAAAATGGAACTATTCTTTCTTCAGAAATTCTTCTGGTTTCATCATCAACTGAAAATGAGATTTTTTCTCTAGAATTGAGAATATTTAAATCATCCAAAGAATGAACACAAATTTCTGGGTATGTTGGTGCTGCTTGAGGTTCTGGACCTCTTTCACCTACTATTAATTCTCCCTCGTTAATGCATATCTCTTTGTTTTCAAGGATGTGTTTGAATGCAAGAGCTCTAGCTACAGGTATAGAAACATCTTCAACAATTCCAGTTTCATAAAAGTCTGTTAATAAGGTGGCTCTTTCTAAAGAAAGATAAGGTTCAGCTGTTAGGCTTTGTTCTCTAAGCTTTCTTACTCTTTCTTTCATGATTAACCACCTATACTGACCTTAATTCCTTTATTTTTAAAGTAGATTTTAAGTTCATTCATACGTTCTTCTGAAGGAACAGATACTTCTGTTAATTTATACAATTTTTTTAATCTCTTGTATTTCTCTACACCCATTTTATTGTAGGGAAGCAAATTAACACTTTGAACATTATTGAGATTT
This sequence comes from Candidatus Heimdallarchaeota archaeon AB_125, assembly GCA_001940755.1. Taxonomy (GTDB): domain Archaea; phylum Asgardarchaeota; class Heimdallarchaeia; order Heimdallarchaeales; family Heimdallarchaeaceae; genus UBA460. The sequence goes on along the minus strand of MEHH01000055.1, from coordinate 7,949 downwards.
CTTATGAACTCTGATATCTGTAAAAGGTTTGATTCTGTGTCAGTAAAACCTGGGATTATTGGTATTCTAATGATAATATTTTCCTCTTGATCATCTAAAAATTTCAGATTGTTTAGTATTAATCTGTTTGAAACTCCTGTATGTTTTTCATGAGTTTCTTCATCTATTAGTTTCAAATCAAACAAGAAAAGATCAACAACTCCTGTGATTTTTCTAATTATCTCCTCAGGGGCATAACCAGATGTATCCAGTGCTGTGTGAATATTTTTCTCTTTACATTTCTTTAGAATAGAGTAGAGAAAATCATGTTGCATTAGTGCTTCTCCTCCAGAAATAGTTACACCTCCTCCCGATTCTTCATAAAAAATCATGTCTTTATCAATTTCATGCAGAACCTCTTCAACAGATATTTCTCTACCAATTATTTCTTGTTCATCAATGTTGTTAGTTTTCAAAATTGGTTCTGGTTTCAAGTTTCTACTTTCTGGATTATGACACCACCAGCAATCCATAGAACATCCTTTGAGAAAGATTGTGGTCCTAATTCCTGGACCATCATGAATTGCAAACTTCTTGATGTCAAAAATATATCCAGAATCACTCATCATCTCTACCCACAACTAAGAAAATTGTTTTGTGGAACTATTTTAACTTAACTAGAATGCATAAAAACATCTAGTTTTACTCTAATGGTTCTTTTAGTTTAGAATAGATTACGTTCAACCTATCATAGAATCCTTTTGTATGGTAGGTATTAGCTAGCTTAAGTTTATACTTATCATAGTGATGTCCCCATTCATGAATCAAAGTTCTTAGAAACGTTTTTGGAGCTACATACTTTTGTGTTTTTGCAGTTCTACTATAGACTGATATTGAGTGTCTTTCCTCTGCCTTTCCCCTTGTTTTATATACTCCATAATATTGCCCACCTCGTTTTGTAAGACGCCTTTTACCTCCTGTATATACATGTAAATGAGGTAGTTTATAGATTCTGTTTAACTCAGCAATAGTTTCGTTTGTATATTCATTTATAGCTTCTTCATCACCATTTTTTAGAGCTTCAGCAAGAAACTTAACCGAAATATGTAGAACCTTTGTACTATTTTTAGGCAAAGAAGGAATAGTTGTTTCAAGGGATTTAGTGTAATCCTTCGATTGAGAATCAGACCATTCTCTGGTTTTAGTTTTGGTTTTTGGTTTTGGTGGTTTCATTTTAGGTGTCAACAATGAGTAAGGAACTCGAAAAGTATGAGATTCTGTCTTTACTGTTACAGTTTTCTTGTTTTTCCTCACAATACTTCCATGGAGGATCTCTCCCTTGTATGGGAAACTGACAACTTTAATCTCATTCATTTATCTCACAACCAATTTTTCAAGTAAGGTTTTTAGCTTCTGTAATTCTCAAATAATATGTTCATTTCAATCTATTAAAAGTGACTGAATTAAATCATCAAATATAGGTATAGAAATACCTGTAACTTCTTTAACAAAGGAAGAAATGTATTCCAAATGAAAAACTGTTTCTTTAATTTGTTCAAGTGCTTCATTACGTATTCCTGTTTCTTCAGGACTATGTCCAAAGAAATTAACCATATCCATTATTCTTCGTGTAGCTGCTAAAATCTCAAAGTATTCTATATCTTCAACTTTAGAACCTAAAACATCTTCATAGTTTTTCAGAACTAAATCACGTAACTCTCGAGAAGAATAAGCTCCTACTAATAGTAAAGTCCAACCTAAATCCTGACGATAATCGCCAATAGAACATGCAGGCCAGTCAATAACATAGGCTTTACCTTTTTCTGACAGTAGTATATTGTGAGGATGAAAATCATTATGAAGAATAGAGATTCTCTCAAAATTTACTTCATCTTTGTTTCTTCTAAGCCATTTTAGAAGGGGGTAAAGGTCTTGAATCTGAAGTTCTTCTATTATTTTTTCTATTTTATTTATGCTCCTAATTATCAGCTCTACAGGAGCTAAACTCTCGTTTTTATCTAGGTCTGTAGGCAGTATTTTCCAATCTAAGTTGTGAAGCTCAACAAATAGTTCACTTAATATCACCAGATTCTTTTGAAGATCTGACTCGAAACATTCTCCCATGTCTATACCGATTATTGTATCCATTATAATGAAAGGGTATTCAAAAAAATCTGTATTAAGTTCAAGAATATGGGTTTCTGGAACTGGATATTCCGCTTTGAATAACGAAGTTAATACATCAAACTCCCACTTAATCTTGTTTTCTAGATTAAATCCGGGATATATGCGAAGAATTAGATTTTGTACTACTACTTCTAGTTCTTCTTTGTAAGTATACACAAAAGAAAATAGTTCTGTTTCCCACCCCTTAGCAAGAGAGGTTACTTCTGATATCCTACTTTCTCTCCTTTCTGGGAATTTTTTCTTAAAGTATCTTGTAAGATTTTTGTCAATTGATAATACTGATAAGGTCATGAAAGAATCACCATGTAGTATTTGTTTATATACTGAAACAGTAGAAAAAAATTGTGGTATGATGAAAATCGTAGTATCAAAAAATGAGGACAAGTGGGCAGGAATTTTACTAAATAAAGAAAAACTGTATTATACACATTCTTCCTTTGAAAACAAGAAAGATGCTGTTTCCTATTTATCTAAAATAGCTGGTGAGGATGTAAGTGTTGAAGAAAAAGAACATCCATATATCAAGGCATTAATCGGAATTGATAATGGAACTGATTATGATTTACCAAATATAGAATTTGATTTTACTGGTTTTACAGAAAAAGAAGCAAAAGTATTACAAACACTCTTCGAGGTCCCTGTAGGAGACACTATATCATATGGTGAGCTTGCTAAAAAAGCTGGTTTCCCTGGAGCTGCTCAATTCGTTGGTAATGTGATGATGAAAAATAGATTTGGTCCTGTTATTCCATGTCATCGAGTTATTCTATCAAATGGAAAACTGGGTAAATTTGCTGGACAAGCAAATAATCCGCGAAAGAAACAGCTTCTTGATCAAGAAAAAAGAACAAAAGGATTAGATAAATTCATCTCATCTAATATACATTAACCACTAGCATGAACATAGTTTAGCTTTATTTTTACTAATAATCTAACTTCCCCTTCACCTAGGGTATATTTCTCTCTACCAAAATATTTCATTGCTAATTTATGTATATGGTCTTCAGCGCCTTCTGTTGTAACATCAAGAATTTCTCCTTGAATTGCTAAGTATCTATAAGAATTAGTGCTGTCCAAAACAGTCAAAGCTACTTTAGAACCAATAGTCATATTTCTAGCTTTTTTTCGTCCTTTGGCAGTATTAACCAGAACTTCATTAGTTCCTTCATCAAAGTCTATCCACATAGGAGTAACTTGAGGAGAACCATCAGGATTTATTGTTGCTACATTTGCAAAATTTTTTCCAAGAAGTAGATCTTTGTACTTATCCGGAATATCCATTATTATCAAATAAAAAATCTCTAATTAAATAATAAAGCTAGTTTTCTTACAAAAATCTCTAATTATCTGAGCCAAGATTTGGATTTGGAGGTTCCGCTGCAAATCTATAAGCTTTAGTAAATGCAGTCATGATTATTGTTGTAATTAGGAGAAAGATTCCTGCACCTGTAATTGTAATAACTAGTCCAATTGAATCTGCAGTTAAACCAGATAAAGCTAAACATGAAACACTTAAAACCTGAATATATGCATTTGTTGCACTATATGCTCTCCCCCGAATTTCATTTGGAACATTTTCAGCAAATAATGCATTAATTGATAAACTGAACATACCATTGAAGAATCCCATTATTAAACCAGCAAGAAGCAGAACAATAAATCCTGGTTTAAATAGAAACACGAAATAGTAACCTGCAATCGCAATTGATCCAAGTAACAATGCTCTAGGTCTTCCTATTTTTTTCTCAAATCTCCCAAAGATGAGATTACCCATAATAGATCCTAATGCACTACTAGCACCAAGATAACCATATTGACGATCAGACAGATTTCTTAGAACCTCTAGAAATGAAGGTTGATAACTACTGAATACTGATGTCGATACACCAAAGTAATGAACAGCTAAATATGTTGGATCAGAAACTCGGAAAACCGTTGATGGGATATTGAAATATTGAATCGCGACTGCATTATGTTTTACTTCGAAGAGATATGGGAGTAAAAGGGGTCCTGCGAATGCTGTTCCTATTATCAAGAAAGTAAATAAGAAAATCAGAAGCCTAACTGTTGGATGTTTAACTAAAAATGAGAATCCATTCTTCAAATCTTTGAAAACTACCTTAATACCTATTTTTTCACCTTTATTTCTATTAGCTGAAGGTATTTGTGTAAAGTAAATAACTATAGCTGAAGCAAAGAAACATCCACTTGTTATCCAAAATGTTTGTTCTCCTAATAGTACATAAATTGGTGCTGCAAAGATTGGTCCAAGAACAGCTAAAGTTTGAAAAACTAATTGACTCAGGGATATTGCTTTTACATAGAGTCTTAATCCAGTTATTTCTGGAATAGCAGCCGAACGAGGAGCTACAAAAGTAGCTGATGCTGCACCAAGAATGAAAGTAATTATTACTATACCAATAATAATTCCATTAGTTGAAGAAATATAAGCTAGAAATGGTAGAACCAGGATCGTTATACCTCTAATTATATCAGCTCCAATCATGATTGCTTTACGACTAACTCTATCTGCAAAAACACCAGCAATAGGACCTATAATAATCCATGGAATTGTTTGAGCTGCTAGGACCAGAGTCATAGCAGTTGCAGATCCTGTTAGATGATAAACAAAGAATTGAATAGAAATTCTAAAAATTGCATCACCAAAATTGCTGAAGAATTGACCTGTTAACAACCGCATGAAGTGTTTGTTTTTGAAAACATCTAAGTATGTTGGATCAGTCTCTTCGGGAGTTGTCTTATCAGAGGAAGATCCTGTGGAAATCTCTTCTTTCAACGGAGTTTCAGAAGTAGGTTCAGGATTTGTTCCATCAGTATTCAAGATTTCCACGTTCCAAAATAATATTTAACGCAGTTTCTGGAACCTATATAAACATAATGAAACGAAGTTTAGAATTCAAAAAATCATTGAATTATTCCAGACTATAACTGAATAATTGTGTTTCATTATTCTCCTTTTTTAGGTTAGCTTTGAACCTATATACCTTCCTTCTGATTTTTTCTTCTTCTTCATCTGTTATACCTTCAAGATATTTCCAAAGTAGAATTTGTTCATCTTTTTTCTTGAAATAGTCATTGATTAGCGACCCCACAACTACTGCTGCAGATTGCGTTACTTCTATTTTTGGTATAGATTTAGAGTGAACTAAATCATATCCTTTAATTTCCATAGCGCTCAGTTTTTCAAAATGTTGGGGATATATAGACATCATATGGTTGATAATCTTACAGTATTGATCCTTTAGTCTCAAAGTGTATCCCAATTTTCGAATTTTCGAGATGTAGCCTTTTTGAATTAATTCAATTTGGATTTTTTTCATCTCATTATAACTGAAAGATTTACCATTGCTTAAACCCTGTAAATTATCCCGTAGAATTTCAAAATGGAATTGGGATAATTTATCATATGTTGAAGCAAGCAAATTATCTAAAATTGCAAGAAAATTGACTGCTATTTGATTTCTAGTAAAGTGTTTACTATCATTTAATTTCTTAACAATTAGAAGAAGCTGAAGATTTTCAAATTGAGTTACAGCCTGAATTAAAAATTCACGGGGTACATGTTCTTGAAGAGCAACAATCATCTCATCTAAACAAGTTTGAACCTTCTCTTCTTGTTTCTCAAGAGATTGAAGGAATTTCTCTTTTGAATCGATTTGTACGTCAATTAGCGAAGATATCAAATCTTTTTTCAGTTCTTTAGAATCTCCTCTAATGACTTCAGTCATGTGCACTTCAAAATATAATTTGTACTTTCATTTATATACGAGGAAAATAAAAGGAAGGAATTTTTATGAAATTCCTACTTTTTCATTGAATTTTACAATAAGGTCATCAATTTTGTCAACATCACCTTTGATATTTTTCCAGTAGTCAGCACTATACCATTGTTTGTTTAACTCTTCTAGACTCCTACCTTGCTGTTCAACCCAGGTAAAGTATTTTAGCTGATGAATTCTTTTCTTTTGTAGATAGTTTAATTCAAGCATACTGTCTATTTTTTGACCTCGTAAGTGAGCGTATAGGGATCTTATTGCATTCTCTTTGGTAAACGGACCGTATTCTACTCTCATTTCTTGGAGTCTTGATTGATATAGTTCCATGGAATCTGTAAAAACAGTTAAAACAACATCATTAGAGGTGAGTTCGTAGTATTTAGCCATTTTAATGCTCATTAATAGGTTTGCGATGCTAGAAATACCAAGTAAGTGAAGTTTCCCAATTAAATCTTCTGAAACACCGATATCCCTTAAGAGTGAATGACCTTCTGGTTCATTAAATAATCTCATAATCCATTGGGTATCTTTATCATCAATAGCTATGACCATATCTGTGTTTTTGACATTGTGAATCCATGGTATGTGTTTATCTCCAATCCCTTCAATAGTATGAGCTCCGTAACCATTCAACAGCATTGTAGGACATTGGAGAGCTTCACCTGCTGCTAACTTAGCTTCAGGATATGCTTCTTTAATAAAATCTCCAGAACCTAGAGTTCCTGCGGATCCTGTTGTAAGATTTAATCCTCTTACTGCACAATTACCTTGAATTTCATCTAAAACTTCTTTCATTGCATGCCCAGTTACATCGTAATGCCACAGATAATTACCAAATTCTTCAAATTGATTAAAGACGAAAATATTATCTCTTGTTCTTCGTAATTCCCATACTTTATCAAAGATTTCCTTGACATTACTCTCACTTCCAGGTGTTTTGATAACTTCACCAGCAACAGATTTCAACCATTCGAATCTTTCTGTAGACATTTCTTCAGGAAGAATTGCTATAGATTCACAGGCAAGGAGAGCAGAATCGTATGCACCACCTCTACAGTAATTTCCTGTACTTGGCCAAACTGCTTTATGGACTACAGGATTAAATTGTCCAGTTACTAATCTTGGAACTAAGCATCCAAAAGTTGCACCAACTTTGTGTGCACCAGTTGGAAAGAATTTTCCAACCAATGCAATAATTCTAGCCTCTACTCCTGTTAACTCAGGAGGTAATTCAATATAATTAACATCACCAAAGCCTCCTCCCTTAGAAATTGGTTCGTTTTTCCAGGTTATCCTAAACAAATTCCTTGGATGAACATCCCACAAACCTATCTCTTTTAGTTCTTCTAGTACAGATGAAGAAACTAATTTTGGATCTCTTTGTTGAGCAAAAGTTGGAATTATTATATTTTTATCTCTAGCTCTTTTAACTGATTCTTCCAATTGATTATTATTCATAGATAAATCCATCATAAATTTCAACATCATCTACAAGCATTTTAATTTTTGGATGAGTTACCAAAAAAAAAAGAAAAAGAGGCTCAGATATTACTCTATTCCAATTTTGCTTGTAAGCTTTACTAAAACAAAGATTACGATAGCTACTATAATGAAAGTAATAAGAGCGGAAATGAAATGACCAAATAGAAAAGGTCCTACAGCCCAATCAGCTATTACATCGATTCCCGGAATATAAGATAGTATTGGCATAATCATATCATCAACAAGTGCTTGAACCAAACCACCTAAGTATATTGCCATAATGAATGCTACTGCTAGACCCATTACTTTGTATTTTTTGATAAAATCTACGAAGTCATCTTTGAATTTGATTGTTCTACCCTTAAAACCCTTAGGTTTCACCTCTTCAATTACAGGTTCTTCTTTAGGTTCTAAGAGTTCTCGAATCTTTCTTAATTCATCAAGAAGTTTTTCTTCAACTGCCATTTTTATCAAAAAAAAAACATTTAACTAATATAAATATGT
>MEHH01000054.1 GCA_001940755.1 Candidatus Heimdallarchaeota archaeon AB_125 | reverse complement strand
CCAAACACAGGACTATTTCTGCTCATTACCGCTGACCACGAAAGAGATGCACCTATACCCGGTAGGCCATATTCCTTTGGTGTGCTCGCCGATGCTTAAGCTCTGGGAAACTTGCAGGCTCTACAATCTCTGGGAAGGCATGTGTTAAAAGAATGCATGTAAATCAAGATCATGCAAAGGGTATCGAATGGTTCCGCTCATGTAACTGTCCAGATCTGCTTCATAATAATCATTCAGAATCATCATTGTGGATTGATCATTATCAATAGAAGCTGTAATATCATGACCTATACCATTACCAACTCAGACGCAACCTATGTAGCCAATCTCGTAGTTGAGGGCAATATAACTTCCTTTACAATTACGGCTCAACCTCCTGAATGGAGTGAAATTACTGGATTAAAGTATTCTAATAGAATAGTACCTGGCACCGAAGTTAGTTGGAAGGTTACAAAATTTGAAACCGATGATCCTGAATCTTTTATTTGGGAAGTTTATCCTGGTCATCCTCTTGCTGTAGGTGATATGTTCAAACTTAATGTTACTAAAGATCCAGATACTGTAGGTTTAGTACATCCATCACATCTGTGGAATGTAACTGAATCCTGGTGTGATTTTTATCTCAATGATGTTTTTCTCACAGAAAATATATCATATGCTAACCTTAGAGAATTTAAAAGGGATTACCGACTCGATGCGGGATATATTGTACCTACATCTATTTCATTTGCTAGTGGATATGTAAACTATTTCGATTATCTATATGATTACTATTCAGAACTTGATTATGGTGAGGATGGTTCATTAAAGGTCAGGAAAACTGATGAAACTTTTACTATTGAAGAGAAATATAAGGGTCCATCAAATGTAATAATTATGAGTCCAGGAGGGTCAAGCAATACTCATCCTTCAGAAGAACCATCTTTAGATCAGTATATTGATACAGATGCTAATTATAATACCAAAATAACATATAATATCGAATGGGGAGTTCTAGTATTTGCTGATATGCAAGCAGAAAATGACACAATGAAGGTTAGAGTTGTTTTAGAAACTGGAATTGATGAAATTGCTGTACCTTATGAATGGTTGTATGGTTTGTTTGCTCTTCTAATCATGGGTCTTGTAACAATTAAAAAGAAGAAATGATTTTTTTCTTCCATTCTTTGTTTTTTTATGATAAGTATAAAATTATGTAGATTTAGATTCTTTATAAAACTCATAAAAACTCTTTTTGATCCAGTTCAACATAGTATCCATGAATCTCAAAGTTTTACTCTTTTGGGATTTAGTCTGTATAATCTGGTAAGCTTTTTCTATCTGACCAATCTTTGGCAATTCTATTTCCTCTAGAGTCTTGTTTTCCTGAATTTCAGAAATGATGAATGATTTAAGTGAATTAAAGAACTCAATTTGCTCATCTAAATACTCTTGGGGATTGTCGACTACTTCTCCATGACCTGGAACAATATAATCAAGTTTCATTGATTTGAATTTATGAAATGCAGCTAGACATTCTTCAGGATTCCCTGTTTTCCTTGGATTACTCTGGTAAAATCCTAGAAAAGGGAGACCAAAATTGATAGGTTCAGTAAAAAAAAGATCACCTGCATAGAGAATCCCTTCATTTAGAACATGAACAACACTAGAACCTAAGCTGTGACCTCCAACATGATGAAATTCAACAGAGAGATTATTCTCTTCGAGAACAAACTTATCTACGAAAGGTTCTATAATCCATTTGCTAAAACTAGTACTTTTTGGCATATTCTCTTTACATTTCTGACTTAGGAGTAAAGTTGCGTCTTTGAATGCATTCATCCCACCTCTATGATCACTGTGAGCGTGAGTTAAGAATAGATATCTGACTGGAAGATTAAAATAGGACTCAAGATTTTTCCGAAAACCTTGACCAATTTCCAAAGGATTGCCTGAATCTATTGCTATTGAATACTTACCTAAAGATATAGCACCTAAAACACTTGATCTGGTTGTCATTTGAGTAGCTATATCAACAGCAGTATGTTCAGATAATTTCTCAAGTTTAAACATTAGAGACATCAACAATTAGCTAATGAACTTATATTAATTGTGTCTTGAAAATCTCAGAATTGTTATTCATCCATAGATAAACCTGGTGCTCCACTAGCTACTGGTTTTTCAGTTCCAGGTAATATTTCTTCAGGATAATCTGATCCCATCAATCCTCTCTTTCCTGAATACCAGAATCCTAAAGCTATAGCAATTGTGAGTATCACTGAACTTGCCAATAAGACATACATAGGTAGAACATATTCCGCAATAAGTGCAACAATACCCATTCCAATTAATTGGGAAACTCCTTGAAGTAACTGTTGCGTACCGAATACTCTTCCTTGCAGTTCATAAGGGACAGATTCTTGTATAAGCGTTGAAGAAGGAACATTAATACAAACAGACATGATTCCATAACTAAACATAATAATTGCCATAACGGGGAGATTTCTTACAACTGCAAAGATATACATGGAAACAGTTACAGCTATAAACGTAACGTTTAGGACCAATATTTTACGTTTAATTTTACCAATTCTCATAAGAACTAAAGCCGTAACGATTCCTGACGTACCCATAAGTGCTTGTAATATACCATACCATTCTGCACCTACACCCATTTCACCTTGAAGAATTACTATAAACAGAACACTGATTGCTCCAAAAGAGAACGTTAGGAATGAGAAAATTATAAGCATGTAAGAGATTTTTGGATATTTCAAGGTAGTCCTGTACCCTGTGGCAATGTCTTGGCCAAATTGTCTCATCTCTTGCCGGAGATTTTGACTTTTCTCTCGAATTACTTCAGGAGGTTTCTTTCCAATGAATAAAATAACTCCAATCAATATACCCGATACTGCAAAAGTACCCGCATCAAATATGAAACTCAACAAATAGCTACGAGCAGCTAAAACACCAGCAAGAACAAATCCAAAAATAGTTGCAATTTGAAATACTGAGGAGCCAACTGAATTAGCTATTAGTAAGTTCTTCTTCCTAACAATTAATCTAGTATAGGCATTTCTTGATGGGAAGAAGAAAGCAGCTGATGAGGAGTTAATGAAACATAAAATGAAGAGTGGCCAGAGTACATGAAGATAATTAGGAGTAGTTGGTTGAAAAGTAAGTGAACCAATGGCTGAAGCTTGTCCCAGTGCAATTTTCATAAATGTTAATTGCTCTTTTAGAGCATAAATTACTACAAATCCAACTGAAGCAAGAGCACTGACAATATTAGAATATAGCATTATCTTTCTTTGATCAAAACGATCTGCTAGAGCTCCTGCTAAAGGTGCGATTATCACAAAAGGTGATAGCCATATTATTGATAGAACACCCATCAAAAGAGGGCTTCCTGTAAGTTCAAAGACAAGAAATTCTATGGCTAAACCAGATATTGCTCTCCCAATGTTTTCAATAAACTGAGCAGCGAAGAGGACCATAAAAGTTGTATTTCTGAGTACTTGTCGTACTGATGGTTTATCTTCTTGAGAAACGATTTCTTCAGTAGCCATAGAGATGTCAACTCAGTTTCTTTCTCCAATCTTGAAGTTTCTTTGAAACTGGTATATTTATCTATTTGCATTCAAACTTTCAAATAAAAAATAGAAAAAAAGAAGTAAAACTTTACAGAAATCTTTCTGCTACTTCAGCTATCTCGTTTAATTCAGCTTTACTTAAGCTAAAAGACATTGCTCCTGCACTTTCTTTAGCTTGGTAAGCTTTTGTTGCTCCTGGTATAGTTACAACTGTATCTCCATGAAAAGTAACTAACCAATTAAGAGCTACTTGACCAGGAAGAACTTCATGTGCTTTACCTATCTCTGTCAATGTTTCAACTAAAGGTATACTCTCCTCTAAATTCCTCTTGGCAACCCATCGATACATTACAAACTTATTCTTCAAAGCTTCAGGATTGTTGTGAAGTTTTCCAGTTAACAGACCTGCAGCAAGTGGAGTATAAGCAGTAATTGTAACACCTAACTCTTTTGCAGTATCCAAAATACCGTTGGTCTCTATGTTTCTTCTTACTAGGCTATAATTCACCTGATTAGCAGCTAAAGGAATTCCTAGTTTTTCCAATTCCTCATGAGCTTTTCGCATCTTTTCTGCATTATAATTGCTAATCCCAACAGATTTGATTTTATTGTCTTCCAACAATCTTGCTAATTCCTTCATTTCAGTTTTGATTGAAGAAAAGCTGATTGGTTGATGAACCATGTACAAATCAATTGTATAACCATCAAGATAATGAAGACGCTTATTGATTGTTCTTCGCATATTTCTTGCTCTTCTAAGTAGGGGGTTCCACTTTGTTTCTATAATAACGTCCTTATCATCAATGCCATTTGCTTTAAGAGCTTTAGCTAAATTAGCTTCAGATCTACCAAAACCATACATTTCTGCAGTATCGAAGAAATTAATACCACCAGCAAATGATTCTTTGATTATATCATTCTTAACTTCATCAGTAATGGATGGTGCAACACGTCCTAGTATGCCTTTACCTCCCATCCACATCATCACACCGATACCTATGGGTGATACTTTGATGTCTGTTATGCCCAAAAATCGTTTTTCCAACATTAGTTTATCTCCATGCGAGAATTCTGTATATATTTTAAAAAGATGCCTTAAAATACAAATTAAAAAAGAGAGAAAAAAATAAAGAAAGAAGAGAATTACTTCTTTAATTTTGCTTGAATCTTTTTGGATAAATTCATCCCTTTCTCAGTCCGTGCAAAGAAAACTAAACCTACAGGAATACCTAAACCAAATAATATACCTAATACTATTCCTACAACCCTTCCTCTTCCAGGATAATCTTTTGGATTTAGAGGATCAGTACCTTCCTGAATCTCCGTATAGTCGTCAAAGCCATCTCCATCTGTGTCTGCTTCAAAAGGTGATGTGTGATAGACCATTACCTCCTGCCATTCTGTTAGGTTGTCTCCATCAATATCTCTCCATGGATAAAGATCTATACTTCCTGCAGTTCCAAGTATTGAGTACGTTCCTGTACCATTCCAATCTGAGTAGTGGTTGCCAACTTCTAGAGTTTCATCATACCACATTACATTTGTAGCTGAATTTCCTTCTACTGGATGTGCTGTAGTATTTCCTAGACTGATAAATACATTGTAATAAATGGACATATTTTCACAAATCCAAAAGTTAAGTCCAAGTTCATAACCTGGTGTCACAACATTAATGGTTATGATATTGAACTTAATCACCACATTATTGGTATCTTCTAAATCCACGCCTACTTCTTGCATATCTAATAAAGTGTTATTACAAAATAGCATTTCGTCTACATAGAAAGTATCAATCCCGTATGCAAATCCTGTTAGTTCATTATTTTGGATTACAAGATTATTTACAGAGGTGATAACCATTCCTTTATCGAATCCTTCTAAAATTGAATTTTTTATAAGGATGCCATCTGAATCTTTTATCTCTATTCCACTTTTCCCTGATACTTCAACATTATCAACAGTTATACCAGTACAGTTGTGAATCTGCATCCCAAAGTTAGATCCACTTAGAGACTGCCCTTCTATTTTTGTGTTAATACAGTTCATTAGGTATATTTGCCCATATTGGTTTCCATTGATTGTTTCTCCAGTTCTATTCAGGAAGAATCCAAATGGTTTTCCATCGATTAGATTGTTTGAAAAAGTGTTGTTGGAGGTTTCAGCAATATTATTATTGTAGAGGTAAATTCCTGCACTATGAAATTCATTGTTTTCAATAGTAGAATTTACTAGGTTTTGGAAATTTACTTGAGAGTTGTTTCCATAGAAGACATTGTTTTTAACTATGTTATCTTCATTCCTTACTCTCATCAGATGATTACTGTAGGTACTAGTAGTTTGAATAATATTATTAGTAAATATCAAACCTTTGTTATAATTTGATCCTTGTGCATAGATTAGAGTGTTGTTATGGACAGTTAGATATTTTGCATTAGGTGTTCCAATAGATAGATCTGCTTCAATTGTGCAGTTAATTATAGAACCTTTTCCTGACATATTGTCTGAAATATAAACTCCATAAGTTCCACGACCTATAATGTGGGAATCTCGAAGAACCCAATATGTAGATTGTGAAACACCGTCAAAGTCTATTGCATTTCCAGCTGTTGTATTCATATTCAAATTAGAAATGATATACGGATCATCGATAACCCCTGTCCCTGAAGAACTAAGAGCGGAAATATTGGCATCAGAGATAATTATGCCCTCAGTCCAATATTGTAGTTTTAATCCCAGATCTGTGTTAGTTTCAGCTATAGTTCCATTGTCTGAAATTTGAGAGAGTAACACTGAAGCTAGAATTAAAGTTATAGTAAAACTGATTAGTTGTTTCTTTTTTATTCTATTTATCATGTTACATAGTATTGTGTTGAAGTTTCTTAAACTTTTATCTTTATTTTAGTGAAACTTCTGCTGTATATTCTGCTCTTTTATCTTCTCTCTTCTCAACTTTAAACTCATTAAGTATTTTTTCCCATTCTTCTGCAGTCATATAAGCTAAAGATCCTTTAGCAGCTGATAAGTACGCACGTCCATTAGGTTTGAGTATCCGTTTTATTTCATTCACAGCAAATTCAACTTGATTTGGAGCTATACAACATAACAGTCCATTTGCAAAAATAAAATCGATTGAATTATCTTCTATAAACGGTAGATCAGAAGCACTTGATGTATATGCTTCAATGTTCTTATAACCATGCTTTTGTGCTTTTTTATTCAAAGCATCTATACTTCTTTCATCAGAATCTACTGAGAAAACTTTTCCTTTTTGACCAAGAATTTTTGCAAAATGTAGAGAATAATATCCAGGACCACAGCCTAAGTCAGCTACAACTTGGCCCTTTTTTACAAAAGGTTCAATGAATTTTTTAGGTGGCTCAAATAACCTAGCTACTTTATGAACAATTAAAGGGAATTGCTTGTCTTTCTTTTCTTTATCCTTTCCCATTTTAAACAATTAATCTAGCTCTTCATCAATTATTTAAGGTTTTATTCTTCTAATTGGATTGGTGAGGTTCTCCAAGACCTTGAATTTCCATTGTTTGATTTGCTTATGTTTAAAAGTGTCTATAGACCTTCAACTTCTAGTTAGTGGGGAAATTTATTAATGAAACTATTAAACAAAAAAAATATTATTGTCACATCTGTGATTGTTATTATACTCTCTGTCATACTCAGTATGATTCCTTATGCTGTTAGTTTGATTCCTTATTCACCTAGTGAACCTAAGAAAACAGCTGAAGGTGACTTTGCATATGTATCTGAGTATACTTCCAATGAAATTGATAAGATGATGAAAAAACATAATCTTCCCAGTATAGCTGTTAGTTTACTAAATGGAGATGATGTATTTTATCAGCAGATAAAAGGTTTATCCAATATCGAAGAGGGTATACTTGCTGATAATGAAACAGTTTACAAAGTTGGCTCGATTGCTAAACTTTTTACTGCAGTAGAAACTATGCGTTTGTATGATGAAGGTCTCATAGATCTCGATGCGCCAATAACAACTTATATCCCAGATTTTTCGATAAAGAGTTGTTTAAACGATTCTGGTGTGATAACTATAAGAAATATACTAGCACATCGATCAGGGCTACCCCGGAATGGTAATATCCCTCTATGGGCTTGGGATAATGGAACATTGATTTTAAGAGATTTAGTTGCTTCTTTAGAAGAATCATATCTTGCTTTTCCTGCGGATTGCAAATTCAAGTACTCGAATATAGGTTTCAATATCTTAGCAAGAATTATAGAACTGAAACGAGGTGAATGGTTTGCTAATTATATGCGTGATTCTTTCCTCAGACCTTTAGGTATGAATTCCAGTGGTTTTATATCGACAGATATTGTTAGTACTGATAAAATAGCAGTGGGTTATTTCAAAGAGAAGAAAGAAAATATAGCATACCAACAGTACGATATCATCACTTTGGCATCAGGAAATCTATATTCAACTTTAGATGATATGAATGAATTTGCTAAATTTATTTTTAATAAAGGAAATGTGGATGGTGTTCAATTATTGAATGAATCAACACTATCCATGATGTTTGAATCTCATTATCCTAAACCTACCGACCCTCAAAAAGTAGGAATGGGTTTCTTCTATGATCGAACAAGATTACCAAATAATGAACTTGCTGTCTTTCATGCTGGTATAAACCAAGGGACAGCTTCAATAATTGCATTAATACCTGAAGAACAACTTGGTGTTGTAATGTTTTCAAATTCTGATGAATTTGAAAGTATATCAAAATTCCTTGCAGTTGAACTTCTAGAATTACTATACGAAGCTAAAACAGGATTAAGAAACGAAGAATCAAAGATAGATGTAGCTGATGTAAGTTCCTCTATTCTAGAAAGCTATGTAGGATATTATGTTGTTGAAGGAGAAATCGCTGAAGTAAGCTTGGTTATGGACAAACTGCTTATAATAAATTTCTGGGGTTTTGATCTCAATTTAATACCAGTTGATGATAGTTCATTTATAGTGAAACATTGGTTGGTTGATTTTGGTGATATATATGTGAAATTCTATCAAGATTCATTGATTGTTAACTTTGGGCACGTTCACTATTCCAATAGTCCACGCTATAATCGAAGCAATGAATTCATCTCTGAGTGGGTACCTTTCTTAGGTGAATATAAAATGTGGTTGCGACACTTCTCCATATATACTGAAGAGGAAATCCCTAGTTCAATAGATCTTAAAATAGTCGATGGCATTCTTAAATTCTCATGGAATAACTTCATTCTGAAACCAATTAGTTCATCAGAATTAATAATTGAAAATGGACCTTTTGATGGTGAAACTATGTTTAGGGATTCAAATACAGGTTATATCTACTGGCAAACTGTTGTGTTCAAACCAGCTGAGAATTAATTTTTCGTACTTATCAGCTGGACTTATTCCTTTTTCTAAGAAAATGAACTAAACATATTGTAGTCAAGCAAATGATAAATTCTTGTAGACTGAATGAAGCTTCTTCTAGAGCAATTAAGTAATCAGTATAATTAGCATACGATTTGAGAGGATATTTATCAAACACCCGCTTATCATTATTATCGTTATCAATTATGTATCTACCTCTCCCTTTGTAATCTGACCAAAAATTTCCTTGTTTTGATTCTTTGTCATACCATTGACAAGAACCCTCACTATCATAACACTGAGATATTACAGTATTATGATAAGATGTTGAACCATTTAAATTATTATCTATGAAATTATTGTGATGAATGAGACAACCAATACGAAATTCCCATATGTAGACTCCAGCATCCCGATTTGCTATAATCCAGTTGAAGGTAATTTGCCTATTCTCTACTTCAAGATGTTCACTATATAAATGATAAATAAAGATTCCAATACGATTTGAGCAGATATAATTATAACTTATATTGAAATCATCACTATATTCAATATATATGCCAAAGTGATTATTCTCACAAATAGTGTTATTCAATAAAGTGAAATTATGTGACCAGTCATTCACCATTACTCCTTGGTGGTTCTTATTAACTGTATTATCAATAATGTTGAAATAGCTTGAATAAATATACTCCTCGGTTTCAGAATCATATCTTTGATTCGAGGACGTAACAATAATACCTGCTTGCTCGTTTTCACTACATGTATTGTTTGTGTAAGCATTGTATAATCCATTCTCAACATAGATACCATGCCAACTATTATTGCTACAATTGTTATTTTCAATTATACAATTGTCAGAATTTTGAATAAAAATACCATTCCTAGAGTTATTGCTACAATTGCTGTTTCTAACAGTAATGTTATTGCACCAATTGGTTCTTATTCCATAAGTTGTATATGATAAGTTCTGATTCTCTAGAATGATATTAGAACAATCACTCAAAAACAGTTGTCCATAAATCGGTACATCGATATGAAGATCAGAAACTCCTTCAAAATACTCCATTAGTCTTCCATTCATAGTGTTACCTTCTATCACACTTGGCCATATACTAAAAAATAGCAATCCTGAATTAACAAATGAGTTGTTAATAAATGAACAATCCGGAGAACTGAGAACTCGAACACCCTCTCTCTCATTGTTATGGAATTCCGAATTCCTTACAGTTAGTGCTTGTGAATCCTCAATTATTATTCCATAATCTTTGTTATTGTTTGAAGAAATATTATCAACCGTAATGTAATCACTTTTAATTATCTCAAGACCTGAATGAGCAAATCCCAATGTTTGGTTAGCTATAGTACTATTTGAACATCCTACCAAGAATATTTGACCATATTCATCTTCTGTAATATTCATCAGAGTTTTTCCGTGGAAAAATCCTATTTTTCTGCCATTTATAGTATTATTAACAATTTCATAAGATGGATACTGTGATACGTAGTATCCATGAAAATCAAAACCATTGTTGAGGAATTTATTATCTATTATCTTGATTCCTGGTGCGTTTTCTATTTTTAAACCATCACAGTATTTAGAAAAAGTGTTATTATTTATTTCCAAAGTGTTTGAAACAACACCTTTTACTTTAATTCCATAACCTGTGCTATTAAAATAGCAATTCCTAATAATAAAATGAACTGTTGTATGATCAATAGAGATTCCAGTGGTTGCTGAAGAATTGAGAAAATAATTCTCAACAATATATGGATCAATTTCTGTTCCTGATCCTGGCATTCCGTAGTATTCAAACCAAGAATCTCCCCCAATATACATGGAAGATGAATTTGTATACTCTGTTGAAATTTCTGCTTGATTGAATTTCTCATCTTCTAGAACTAGTCTATTTTCGTCAATGTTGTTTTCATTCAGACTAACAGAATATGATATAGGGACTACTGTAAATATAAGTAAAATGATACTAGTGTAGCAGAAAATACTTCTTCTCAATTTATTGTTTTTCATCAATTCATCTCCATCCGAGATATATCCTTACTTTATTCCCAATCAAATATATCTTTTTCCCACATGCAATAGACGATACTATATTGTTACCAATAAAAATCTTTTTATATTTTATTGTTACCAATAAATTGTGGAGTAAATGCCTAAACATCCCTTTTCCCCACCTTTTAAATCAACTCTAGTAGTGTCAAAAAGTAAAGATTTTGAAAAACACATGACAACTATCCCTAAACCCATTATTACTAGTAAGTGGCAATCTTGGAACATGAAACTTCTTAGAGAAAACAAGCTTCTTTGGTATCCTTCAGAGTATGAAAATATTCTTGATTATCTTGTAGATAAATGGATAGATATCTCAGAAAAAGTATTTGAAAAGATGAAAGCAGAAGAAAGGAAACTCATTTTTGTTTATTATGATTCTAGTGGAGATATTACTAAAGTTAAAAATTGGGATATTAAAGCTGAAGATTTAGAAAAACACGAACCGTTTAGTAAATTTAAATGGTTATTTGATCGTAATAAACCGGAATATCTAATCTACCGCATGACTAAGGAAATGCAAGAAGAGATAACATCAGATGAAGGACACAAAAGGATAAGAGTAATTATTGACTCAGTTTTGAAAATACTATTAGCTAACTCATAAGTGGTCAAAAATTTGAGAAAATTAAATTTGGAAATCCGGAGGACCTAAGAAGAGTGGTAATAGCTCTCCAATTGAATTCAGTGTTACATCAGGTTCAAACTTCTTAATTTGATCCTGTGTAAACTTGGCATTTACACCCAAGATAGCAACTGTCTTAGTACCAGCCAATTTGCCTGCATGAATGTCTTGAGGAAAGTCTCCAATCATAACACAGGTTTGTGGATGTTTATTCAATACCTCACACGCATGAAGAAGAGGTTCAGGGTCAGGTTTAATTCTCTTTACAGTATTTCTAGTTACGATAACATCGAACGTTTTTAAAATCTCTAGTTTTTCCTTTGCTTTGTTAACTGTATCGTCTCCTGCACTTGTAACTAACGCCATTTTATATCCTCTGGATTGTAAAGTCTCTAATACCTCAGCAACACCTTCTAGAG
>MEHH01000053.1 GCA_001940755.1 Candidatus Heimdallarchaeota archaeon AB_125 | reverse complement strand
TCTTCAAGAGCAATAATAGATCCTCCTCCAACAATCAGTGGATCCATCGAATCGTAAATCTCTTTGTTTGTAATCTGAAAAGCCGTACCAATTGGACCTAAAGCACCAATACATCCTGATGAAACAACAATATCTGGTTGGTGGCTATCAAATTTGAAATCCTCATGACCAACAGAATAACTAATGTCAAGAATAAAAGTAGCTCCTACATCTACACAAATATTAGCTATTTTCTCCCACTCTCTTCTTACTCCGTTTGTTGCTGTTAAAGAAGAAAGAAGAACTACATCACTAGATGAGTTAATTCTATTGCTTATACTCTCAACCAAATCCCTTTCATCTTCTAAGTTCAGATATTCAATTTTTGTGCCAAAAGTATTGTTTACCCGAATCGCAGGAGCTATTACTGAATGCTCTTCAAGAATGCTTGTAATAATTCTTCTTTCTTTTATTTCAGGAATTGAATGAAAAACACTAGTCAGAAGTACTTCTCTTGTTGGAAAAAAAGAAATTTGCTTTGGAGATATATTGAAAATAGCAGCTAGCGATTTTCTACTTTTCTCCAGAAGTTGATTACTAGCAGAAATTTCACTGTGAATCCCTCTAACTGGTGCTCCTCCACCAGTATTATAGTAATCAATCATTCTATTTAAGGAAGAAACTGGAAGTTTTCCTACTGTAGCTGAATCTAAATAAATTTGATCTGGTTTTAAATTAAATTCAATCCCGAATCTGGTAGAGGTTTTCATAATTCCGGTTAGTTTTACTTTATGGAGATATTAAAATCTTCCTTGTTCAGAAATCAAAAAGTTTGAATACTATTGAAAATAATGTAAAGCAGGGAAAATCTAGAGGATGATCGTAAGGCATTTGGTCAAGCAATTGCTATGCCAGAAAGAAGCTAATGTGACCTATGATTTTCTCTTTCATATTTCTGCCATTATTGCATCCAGATTTTCTAAGAGAGAATTAATGTCATTTTCTGTATTGTACAGATGAGTTGAAATCTGAACCAATGATTCTTTCTTGATTTCATCCATGAAAAGATGAGAACATAATGCTCCACTTCTAACAAAAATATTAGCTAAATCTTCAATAATGATTGCTATGTCATGGGAATCTATTTCATTACTGAAGAAGGATAAGATGGGACCAAATTCAAGACCGTTCTTTTCAATGATTTCTATGTTCTTAATATCTTTTAGACCCTCATAAAGGATTTTTCTTAGATTCTGTTCATGTTTCCTAATCTTATCAAATCCAACTTTTGATAACAACTGTAAACTATTTGCTAATCCTGAGATTGCTGCAAAATTTAGCGACCCTGGCTCAAATTTATATGGAGCTGATGCTAGTTTGTAATTTGAATTGTTAACGGAAACTACCGCTCCTCCTCCAATTAATGCAGGATAAAAATCATTTTCAGATTCTGTTTTCATGATCTGAAAAGATGCTCCATAAGGACCAAGAGCTCCAATATTGCTTGATGAGATGATGATGTCAGGGGAAACTCTTCCAAAATCGTAATTTATATGACCAATACTATTGGATATATCTAAAACAAAGAGTAATCCGTTATTTTCTGCTAATTGAACTATACTTTTCCAATCTCTCAGAACACCCATTCCTAAAGTTAGAGAAGAAAGAACTATAGCTTTTGTTTTAGGATTTATTTTCTCTTGTATGGAAGTCACCAAATCAACTTCTTCTTCAATTCCAGTAAACTTGATTTTTGCTCCAAAGTATTTGTTTATATTAAGCAGAGGAGTTATCACAGAATGATCATCAAGAGAGCTAGAAATAATTTCACTTTCCTTCTCAAAACGTTGTGAAAAAAGCGTATTTATCATTGCAGTCTCTCTTGACGGGAGAAAAGATATCTGAGAATTTTCTACAGAGAATATCTCACTTATTAATGAACGAGATTTTTCCAATGTGCGACTAGCATAGTGTGCAATTTTATGAGTACCTCTATTAATACCTCCTCCATGCTTAGAATAGAACTCATTCATTGCAATAAGAGAGGATTGTGGAAGTTTTCCAGTTGTAGCAGAATCTAGATAGATTTCATTTTCTTCGAAGAAAAAATCTATGCCAAAGTGATTTTTGACAGTCATTAACGATAATTGTAAAAACCAGATTGATTTAAACATTTGTTTCAGAACACCATTTTTTTATATGTCATCAAAATTTCAAACATGCATGGAAAATAATCTAGATAAGTTAGAAGCAAGTGTAGAAGAAAAAATCAGAAATTATACTGGTAATTTCAATGAAATTTTCGACAAACTAACAACTTCATCTAGCAATAGCATCAATAGTAAACTCTGGAAATTAAGAGCAGATTTAGAGCTTCTCATTATAGAGATAAAATTCCTTTTAAAGAAGGAAGATCTAACTGAACGATGGCAATCTTCTTTTAGAAATGAGCTAAAAGGAACAAGTTCCAAACATAAAGCTGAAACATTGCTAAAGGAGTACAATGTGGATAAAGACGAAGTGATTTCTGATTTTAAGAAAAGACCTGAGTCAGTCTACAAATTTCTCTGGAAGTTAAAAGAAACTATTTCTTCAGTACTATCAGCATTCCCATCTAATAAAATTGATTTGTTTAATGGTGAAGTCAAAGAGAGTTCAAAGGATGTATTCGAAATCTAGTTACACCTAACACTAAATATAAATTAGACCATCCCTCTGATTACATGTATGAGTGCTCATTCAGATGAGTTCCTTGAAGATAAAGAAAAAATCCGACAAGCTTTGAAACTTGAAAGATATATCTGTCCACATCGTGAGATAAATTATCCCTGTGTTATCTGCAAGGAATGCAGAGAAATGGATCTTAAACAATACCCTCTGAAAAATGGTTTTATTGAGAAGACAAGAAACTCAAGCTTGATTTCATTAATTTTAGAACTCAGAGATCCTTTTGATGATATGTTACTTAGAAGATTAAGCTTAGCACTCTTTGAATCAACTGGTATTGTTCAAAAAGAACCTGAACCAGGATTTTCTATAACTTTCTATATATCTCAAGCATTATTAGAGAAAGTTGCAGAAGTTGAAAAAATCATAGATTTTATTGCAGATTTTCAACATAAATTCTTATCTGAAACGATTGCAGCAAGAAGTGCCTTGAATAAATGGGAACGTTCAACAACAAAGAGACTCGTATGGGATATGAGCATACAATAAAAAAACTAGCTCGTAGATATCAGGATTATGAAACACTTTTCCAGTATAAACCTAGTTTATCTGCATGATTTTTTACTTCATACATTTCAGTTGTAGAAACTCTTCTACTAATCTCAGGAAATCCACTTGTTTGTAGAACCTTGTAATCAGGATGATATTGTGCCATGATATTTATTAGAGGTGTTTTCAGATTCTCACTTATCCAATATAAAAGAGGAATAGAACAGCAATTTGTGTGGTTTGGCATAACTAAATGACGAATAATATACTCTCCAGTTCCTCTCTCTTCTATCATTCTCATATTTCTTTGAAGAGCTTCCCAATAATGAGGAGCTTTAGAATACTTAGTAGCACACTCTTTGTTTGCATATTTCATATCAGGTAACCAAATGTCAAAAAGATCTGAAATTAATTTCATACTTACTTCTGTTAAGTACATGTTGCTATTCCATAACATAGGCACATCGACTTGTGAATGGAGAAAAGATTCAAGAATTACATGGAGATTTGGAGTAGGCTCTCCTCCAACAAAATTGATGTTACGGGCATTTTGTTTAACAAGTGTAAAATAGTGCTGTGCAAGCTGAGTAGGAGACGATCCTCTTCCTTTGATTCTTTCTAACCCAAATTCATGACTTATGTCCCAATTCTGACAAAACTGACAATCCATAGTACATCCTAGGAAGAAAATTGTTCCACTTGGAACGATAGGACTCTCCTCACCCATATGAATAAAAGCTGAACTGACATATGCATTTCCATCAACGCCACATTGTCCAACATCACCTTCACTTCGATTAGCTTTGCATTTATTTTCGCAGAATTCACATGCTGAGAGCATATTCTTTAGAACAGTAAGTTTTAGTGATAAGTAGTTATTATTTGCTAAGTCTTTATCCTTGTACACACTCTCGACTTCTTTCTCAACTTCCTCTAAAGAAAGAAACTGTTTTTCAGCAACCCACTTCTTGAATTTCGGGTGATTTTTTTCATGAATATTCATTAATTCATCTCTATCCTTATACTCATCAAAGGGAACATAGAATAATCTAGCTAATTTATATCGAGGAATTCTCTTTCCTTGGAAAATCTCCCTATAATGAACCAATCGTTCTTTAAACTCTACTTGCTGCCATACTGTCATCGTATCTCTTCTCAAAACAGCCCACATCAACTAATAATCTGATTAGTATCTGAAATACTTTTTGTTGAAAAATACATGAAGGTATAGACCAATAATCAACTTATGACTATTTTGAAGATTATTTTGTCTTCAGAAAACATGACAGTTTAATAATATTTAATAATGAAGTTCAAAGATAGTCATGAAGCCTATGTCACAGTCTACAATGCATGAAGCTGAATACTATGAAATAATAGATGAAAGTAACAAAGTAGCTCAATGTCAACTTTGTCCAATCCGCTGTACTTTATTAGTAGGTGAGAGAGGTAAGTGTTTTTCACGTGTAAACATAGAAGGGAAACTGTACTCCTTGACTTATGGATATACTGACATGAAAATAGATATGATTGAAAAACAGCATGTATATCATTTCTTTCCAAATTCTAGAGTGCAAACATTTTCTACATTTAATTGTAATTTAGATTGTGATTATTGTTCAATGCCTGAAAAGCTTGGTGTTGATCCTTCTGAAGTTGGTGCAAAAAAACTCGCACCAGATCAAGCTGCAATGTTTAGTATGGCTTCTGGTTCAAAGGTTATTGCTTTTGGAGAAGCTGAGCCTTTGATTTCTTTTGAATGGGTTCGTGATACTGCCAAACTTGCTCAACAAAGAAATCTTAAAGTGCTGCTCAGAACTAATGCTTATTTCTGCGAAGAACCTGTATCTGAAATTCTAGAATTTGTTGATGCTGTTACAATTGATATTAAGTCATTATCTGATTCTGGATACCAAGAGAAGTGTCATGCTGGTACAATTAATGACATCAAGAAGACTATCAAGTTAATCCATGAAAAAGGAAAACTTATTGAGTTAAATTTAGCTATTCATGAAGCTCTTGGAAATACTGAGGAAGAAACAAGAGAACTAGCTACTTGGATTAAAGAAGAACTCTCACCATCTGTTCCATTACACTTAGCAAGACTAATACCATCACATAGATTAAAGGAATTGCAACCAACATCAACTGAATTATTAGAGAAGTGTTATGAAGTAGCTAAAGATGTAGGCTTGGAGTTTATTTATCTAGATAATGTGCCTGATCATGAAGCAACAAACACATACTGTCCAAACTGTAAAGAATTACTAATTCACAGAGGAGCTTCTGACACAGAAGTAAGGAGAGTTTCTTTACAAGGAAATTGCAATAAATGTGAAACTAATCTTAATATAGTTTTCAAATAGACCAGATTTTCAGACAATTGATTCAATAGTGAAGTCAACAATTACAATATTCAATTGCCCTTGAAGTTCTTCTGTAACTAAATCAATAAATCTGTGAATATCTTCAGTTCCATCCCTGTAAGAAGCCCTAAACATTAGTTGAATTTCTATCCAATCCTCTAGAAAAAAAGTTGTTTCCAATCTAGGTTGTCGTTTTGGTTCTTTTTCTTCAAGTTCCTTTTGAACCATGTGTAAATGAAGATCAAAATCTCCAAGGTCTTCATATTGTTCTTCATCATTAGGTTGAGCAGTAATCCCACAATAGTAATGATAAAAACCTGAAGTTGTCATTTAGGATCATTTCTTTTTATTCTCAAGAACAGTATGTTCTAAAGCTAAATCTTCATACTTCTTAGCAACGTAACTGAATTCCTTCGGAAGAGCATTTCGAAGAACCTCATGGAAGTTTGAAACAGGGATAATTTCTACTTTATTTTTGTATCTATCCTCTAGCTTAACATCATCTATGTTCTGAATTGGAACAATAACTCGTTTTATTCCTGCTTCAGCTGCTGCTTCGATTTTTGCGGTAACACCACCAACAGGAATTACGACTCCTCTAACAGTTAAGCTTCCTGTCATTGCAGTATCTTGTCTAATTGGAGCTTTTTCCAATGCAGAAATTATTGATACAGCTATAGAAATAGAAGCAGAATCTCCTTCAACTCCAGCGTATGCACCCACAAATTGAATATGATAATCGAAATCAGAGATGTCTTTTCCAACATATTTCTTCACAATAGCTGAAACATTTTGTACTGCTTCTCTGGCGATAATTCTTAGTTGTCCAGTTGCAATGATTTTACCCTCTCTTCTACTGAATGCTGGGACAACTTCTGCTTCAATTGGCATAACGATTCCTGATCTTTGATTAATGACAGCAAGACCATTCACTCTCCCAACCTTAGCATCATCTGTTTCAAAGATTTTGTAAAGCTTTCTTGAATCTGCATAAGAATCACTCATCTGATTTTCTAAAGTTCTTGCAATTACCTTTGCATTTCTGAGAGTTTCTGCAGAAACTAACTCCTCACCTATTTCCTTTGCTAAATCTCCAGCAGCTCTAATTAATCCACCTAACTCCCTTAAACGTAAAGTAAGATGGCCTTTCTTGTCAGCTCTTCTTTGTGCCTCATAGACGATTTCTTCAACAGCTTCATGTGTGAAGTGAGGTATTTTGCGATCTTTCACAATCTCTTGAGCACAGAACCTAGCAAGCTTTCGTCTGTTTTCTGGAGTATCTGGCATGGTATCAGTCATATAGACTTCGTAACCAGAACCTTGAATACGAGATCTAAGGGCAGGATGCATGTTTCGAGTAGTTTCAATGTTACCTGCAGCAATTAAGACAAAATTACATGGAACTGGTTCGCTTCTAACCATTGCTCCACTACTTAGCTCTGATTGACCTGTAATCTGCAGTTTACCTTCTTGCATAGCTGTAAGTAATTTTTGTTGGGTTCTCATTTCAAGTGTACCAATTTCATCACTATAGAGAACACCTAGATGGGATTTGTGAATCAACCCGCTTTCAACTCGTTCATGAGGAGGTGTTCCTAATCCTCCAGATTGGAACGGATCATGTCGTACATCTCCTAAAAGGGCACCAGCATGTGAACCTGTCGCATCATTGAACGGTGCTTTATCCCGTTTACTATTATCAACAAGTAATTTCGGTACTAGTGCTTCACTTTTTGATCTTGATTGATTAAGCATGAAAAATATGAAAAATCCTACAAACATAGCCATCAAAAGAGTTGTTGGCTGACTTGCTGGATTACCAGCTGTGGCTATTAATGCATAACCAATTATTGCTAATAAAATTGCGATTGAAATAATAAAACGCTTGTTTCCACTCTTTCTTGCAACCTCTTGATCCATCTCTACTTTTCTTGCACCATGACCAGCAGGAAGAGTAGCAACACGAGGTTGATTTGGATATTTAGGATTAGCTATGCACAAAACATCAACAAGTTCCTCTTTTGGAAGTAGCTCAGCCATAGCTTGCCCGAGCATACTTTTACCTGTACCAGGTTCTCCAATTAAAAGAACATGTCTTCTTTGCAAAGCTGCTTTCTTAATGATTACTGAAGCATTTTCTTGGCCAATAACTTGATCAATTAGTCGGGGTGGTACAGAGATTTCACTAGTGTCATTAAATTCAATGTCTAACAGAACATCTCTCTTAGCTTTAGACTTTGTCTTTTTCTTGCTCTTAGGTTGCGTTCCAGACGCCATAATATCACAAATGAAGATAGAATTATTTTCAATTGATAGGGATTACTAACGTTAATAAAGATATGTTTTTGGTCAAAATTCAAACTGTTTTAGATGCTAAAAAACCTATAATAGAAATGAAAAGGCTTTAATTTCCATTTAATAATATTGGCTAGAGAAAGATGAAAATACTTGCTGGTCCTAATTCAGAGAAGATAGCTCAAAAAATAGCAGAGCAGTTGAATCTTAATCAGTTAGGTTTATCCTACAAACTCTTTTCTGATGGAGAATCATACCTTCAAATTGAAGGAAATCCTGACAAGGAAGATATAATAATTGTTCAAACAACCTTTCCTAACCAGGAAAAAAGTTTGCTTGAACTACTCCTCCTTTCTAAGACGTTAAAGGAACTAGGAGCAGATAAAATAATTGCGATAATTCCCTACTTATGCTATGCAAGAGCTGATAGAAAGAGGGTAGATGGAGAAGTTGTTTCTCATAGTATAACTATGGATCTACTCTCAACTGCAGGAATTGATTCACTGGTGACAGTCAATGTTCATAATTCTGAGGTTTTTCATAACACTGCTAAAGATTTGGAAAAATATAATCTGAGTATTCTTCCAGCAATTATCGATTACTTCAAGGACAAAATAACTGAAGACTGGGTTATTGTAGGACCTGATAAAGGAAGTAAAGAAGATATAGCTTTATTTGCAAAAGAACTTTCTTTGCCAAGTTTCGTATTGGAAAAATACAGAGACCCAATTGATCACGATGTGAGATTCAAAGATACTGAATATGAGTGTCAATCAAAGTCAATTATTCTTTTGGATGATGTAATCACTTCAGGGGGAACAGCTCTGAAAGCAATAAAACTTCTGCTAGAAAAAAATCCTTCTAATATTCAGTTTGTTGTTGTTCACGCACTTGCTGAGAACAAGGTTTTCAATGAAATGAGAGAAATGGGGGTAAAGGACATCATATCAGTTAATACTATTCCTAGAGATGATATTGAGCAAATTGATATTAGTTTACTAATAAGCAAATTTATTGAGGAAAAATTTCTATGAAAAAATACCTAGCACATATCTGTGGGCATTTTCAACCACTCGGATATGAAGAGTTATATGCTGTTCTAGAAGCAGAGGATATTAGTTATACAATCGTAGAGGTTAATTCTCAAGTAGTCATTTTCGAAACAGCAGATGATCCAGTATTTGCTGTAAGCAGATGTGCTTTTGTTCACTCTTTACTGGAGTTGCTAGATGTTGGAGATATTGATGATAATAAGATAAATTTCCTACAGTCTCATGATATTTCTGAGCTAAAACATAGTTCAACTTTCTGTTCGAGAGTGACCAAAATTGGAAAGAAAGAGATTAAACTCAGAACTATGGATTTAGAGAGAGAATTAGGAAACCATATTTTCAATAAATTTTCTTTCAAAAAACTTGAAGTTGACTTAAAACATCCCCAATATACTTTTAGAACCATTCTAATAAAGAAGCGATTCTTCTTAGGTTTAGAAATATGGTCAATTAATCGTAAAAAATACTCAATTCGAGAACCAGGAAAGAGGGATTTCTTCAGACCAGGTGCTATGAGAACCGATTATGCTAGAGCTCTTGTGAACTTATCAAGAATAAAGAAAAACGAAGTATTCTTTGATCCTTTTTGTGGAGGAGGAGGTTTTCTTCTAGAAGCATCGTATTTAGGAGCTTATGCAATTGGCTCAGATTTAGATTTTGAAGCTGTAAAAGGTTCAGTAAGAAATATGAAACAGTTTAAACGAAGTAGAACTGGATTAGTACAGGGAGATTCTCGTAATATACCAATAAGATCATTTCATGCTATTGCAACAGATCCTCCATATTCACTTCAGTCGTCTACTCATGGAGAAAAGGTTTCACAACTAACTTATGATTTTCTAGTAGAATCTAGAGATTACTTAATGAAAAACAGATATCTAGTGTATTGCACTCCTTCTTCAATTGAACCTGAAAACATTGTTGATAGAACTGATTATCAAATAGTAACACTAATAGATACTTTCATACATAAATCGTTAACTAGAAGAATTCTTGTCTTAAAGTGATAGAATGGCAAATGAAATTAACATAACCTTTCTTGGAACTTCGTCAGCTCCACCACAATTATCTAGAAAGCAAAGTGCAATTGTTGTGAAATACAAGAGTCATACTCTTCTATTTGATGTTGGAGAAGCAACACAATATCAAATGATAGAACAGAAAATCAAGTTCACAAAATTGACAATAATTCTAACTCATCTTCATTCCGATCATACTTTAGGAATAATGGGATTACTTACAACAAGAAATTTTAGAAATATTAAAACTCCCATCAAGATAATTGGTCCAGAATGGACTTCTAAGTTTATTTCTCTTTTATTTTTTGCATATAGATTCAAACCTGATTTTGATATTGAAATCATTGAAACATCTGGAGGTATAGTATTGGAAAATAAGGATTTTCTTTTAGAGTCGTTCCCATTAAGCCATTCAGATACTAGCTTTGGTTATAAATTAGTTACAAAACCTAAAATCGGTAGATTCAATGTTGAAAAAGCATCTGAACTAAACATTCCAAGAGGGGAATTATGGAAGAAACTTCAGAATGGAAAAGTCATTGAAATTAATGGAAAAGCAATTCATCCATCTGATGTCTTGGATGAGGTTGAAGATAACAGTTTGAAAGTTATAATTACTGGAGATACACCTTTTGATGAGACAACAGTTGAATATGCTCAAAATGCTGATTTGCTAATTCATGATGCAACATACCCTTCATATGAAGAAGTACGAGCAAAGAAATATCTCCATTCTACATGCACTGATGCTGCTAATGTTGCTAAACAAGCAAAAGTAAAACGATTAATAATGACCCATATTTCTGAACTTCATAAGAATTTAGAAGAATCATTAAGGGATGCTAAGGAAATTTTCTCAAATTGTGAATTTGCAGAAGATGGACTTAAGGTTAAATTAAAATCTAAAGTGTGAAGATTTCGGAAAATTTTCGAGGTTGAATTTCTTTTCCTTCATCAGTTTTTGGTGCAAACCAATCTTTGAATTCATAAGGTTTGCTTGTTTTTATGATTAGTTGAACATTTCCTAATGGAGATGAAGAATCTTCAGTTATGAAGGCTATTTTATTAGCAAAAAGTGCTTGTTTATTCAAATTAATAACTACTGAATCTAAAGTAGCATAATAAATAATGCATTTTCTAACAGAATCCAAAATACCCTTTCGTCTAATATAAATAAAGAGTCTTTCTAAGGTTTTAACTGGAAGATTTTCAGCAACAAGATAAGTTAATTTGTTTTCTTCAATTTGCTTAATTTCAGGAAGATCATCAAGTAAGTTTTCAAAGCATAATTTAACTTTATCTTCATCTTCAGTATCATAGAGAGGAACTCGCAAACTTACTTCAAGTTGCATTTCTTCACCTTTTATCTAACTCTTTAAGAAGACTTAACGACTGTTCTCTAAAGTATTCAATAGCACTGTTGTTTGGAATGACATAGTTTGAGAACGCAATAGTTTCGCCAAGACCAAGTTTTAATTCACTATCGTCTCTTAATCGGAAATCTTCTTCTGTTTGAGGAGCATCTTTTCTTCCTCTAACTCTAAGACGTTCATATCTAAGGATTGGATCTACATGAATGGCAACAATAAGAAAATCATTATTTAGATGTTTTTTGAAGTGAGTTACTTCAGCTTGACTTCTAATTCCATCAATAATTATTCTGTAAATACCTTGTTGTTTTAATTTCTCTATAGCAGAGCATGTTAAATGAGCTACTGCAGTTTCTCCAAGCTCCTCTCTTAGTTTGAGCATATATTTTCTGCTCATCTCAGGAGTTGGTTCAAATCCTTCCTCAACAACTTTAGCTCTAATAACATCACCCATAACAACAGTATGATAACCAAGTTCCTCAGCAAATTTAGCAAATTCGCTTTTACCAGAACCTGGCATTCCAGTTACTCCTATAATAGTTGATTTGGGTTTAGTCATTAAGTTCATTGTGAGTAGATTTAATGTAATTAAAAATGTTGTTAAAGCAAATTAGTTTCAGAATTGTATCAAAACTTTTAAAATTGTAAAAAAATACCACTTGCAGATGGTTCGTGCATTTATATCTATAGATTTCAAAGATGAAAATATCGTGAAAGGAGTTCAAACTATTCAGCAGCAGATACGAAATTCAAGTGCAGTTGTAAGATTAGTAAAC
>MEHH01000052.1 GCA_001940755.1 Candidatus Heimdallarchaeota archaeon AB_125 | reverse complement strand
TCTCAGGATTATCAGAGATAAGTTCAACTGCTTTTTCTGTAACTTCTTTCATTACAGTTAATATTGTTCCTTCAGTTGGATTGAGTACAGATTCATATGCAAATTCTGTTCCATCTTTTAGAGCTGTAGTAAAAGTTGAGGGAGTGACACTTTCAACAGTATCAAGGTGATCAACAACACCAATAAGAAATAGTGAGTATATTACACCAGAGTTTCATTTAGCTCCAATGAAACTTCCTTTACTAATTGCCTGAAAAACCTTATTACCATTTCCTTCATCAATGGATTTCACTTCTTCAACAATTGTTCGTAAAGTGTAATAAATATTGGAACCTGTATCGCCATCTGGAATCGGAAAAACATTTATTGCATTGATATTTTCTTTTTCCTCCAATATATGTTCTTCACTCTTTATCATCATGTCCTTAAACAGAAGTGGATTAATTGAATGAGTCTTTCCTAGCATAAACCTCACAACATTCCGTATTTAGTTCTATTATTCGGGTTTAAAAATCTTATTTTACGAAGAGAGAACAAAAAGGAGTCCTATCGTCAATTTTAAGAACCATGCTTTTGCCAGAGTGATTATTAAGGTGAACTGTTTGGTAGATGAAGGACACTGGGGTATTTACAAGAACATAGAGAACATGCCTTTAGAAAGATTCGACTCTTTTAGAACAATAATTAATGAGTTTAACACTAAAGTGGGGCATATTACACAATTTTCTCCTGTAAGAGGAAAAAGACCATTTGAGCATATTGATGACAAAGAGGAAATTATTCGTTCTCCAAAGGATGATTCTTTTTGCAAAGTCGTAGAAGGTAAGCTACCAGCTGTTCTTCTTTCCAGAGATACCATAAAATGTGAAGATGCTTTAAGCATTAATTCAGCAAAAGCAGATTTAGGTGATCACACTGCCATTTCTATTGTTAATTTATTCACACCTATGGCAAGAGTTCTTTATGATAATGTTCAACAAATAACTTCAATTAAAGATAAGAGTGTGGGAATAGGATTAGTACATCTTCTAGTTAATCATTATGACACATTGTCTGAAGTACCTATTTCAGAAGTTGAGCAGCTCTTATTTACAACACGATTAGCTCAAAATAATTCTATTTCCGAACTTAAATCTAAATATGACACTGAGAAGTTGACAGTTCTTCATTTCTTTAACATAGGTGAAGAAGCAGGAGCAAGTATATGTCACCTTCATTCACAGACTTACATTTATGCAAATGAAATCGGACATGGATGGACTTCTTTAGGATTTTTAAGTGTCCCAGGCTTTCATAAGAAGTTGAAGAACAATATGAGTTATTGTTTAGCTTGTGAATTATCAAAGAATGAAGGGAAAATAATAGATCCAATCGGTCAAGATTTGCTCCTCAAGGAAAGAACAATATTTGAAAATGATGAATGGTTAGTTGTAACAGCTTTTTCACCCGAAAGAGATGGTCAACTTAGAATCTTTCCAAAGAGACATGTTTCACAATTCATCTATCTTGATGACAAGCAAATATCAAAACTAGCAGAAGCTTTGGTTATAGCAAATAAAGCTCTAGATAATTTCATTAAAGGAGCAAGTTATAGTATGCACCTCTTACAGGATAGAAATATCTTGTTCAGACAGGATAATATTGGATATGATTCAGGTATGCATATGATAATTGACATTATCCCTATACAGAGAATTGGTGGTGCAGAGATAATGGAAACATATAGAATTGCTACAATGTTTCCAGAAGATGTAGCAATGATTATGAGAGAAAGCTTAAAAGAAACAAATTAAGCCCAATATTGGGGGAATAGTAATGACATCAAGAGAATCTGTTCCGGTAGTTTTCATCTTACACGCTTACCAACCTATTACTCAAAATAGAGAGATTCTTGAAAGAATCATGACTAATTGCTATATTCCTTTTTTTGAGAACTTACTAGAAAACAAAAACGTAAGAATTACTCTAAACATCTCAGGTTGTTTATTAGAAAAACTAGCAGTTGATTATCCTGATGTTTTAACTTTAATTGAGAAAGCTATTTTGGCTAATCAAATTGAACTTATGGGGTCTGCATTCTATCATCCAATATTACCGTTTATATCTATAGATAATCAAAAGTATCAGATTGGAAAGCAGAAAGAGTTTATTCAAAATATCTTGGGTTTGAATACAAGAGTATTTTTTCCACCTGAACTAGCTGTTTCAGAAGAGATTATTCCTCAGATCATCGAAAAGAATTATGAAATTGTTGTTATTCCAGATAATAGTTACTATCAATTAGTTGGTGGGAACTATTTTCTAGAAAATGGTAAATCTATTCTAACCATCAAACGAGATAAAGAAATCAGTAATAAAATATCATTTGATCACTTTAAGAGAGATGTTTCTTTAGGTTTAAGAGAACTTCAGATAAAGCACAAAATGAGGGATTACCCAATAGTTTTAGCAATGGATTTGGAAACTTTTGGGGAACACCATGAAGAATACTATAAATTCTTCTTTGAATTAGCAGCAATGGTTGATACAATTGCTTTATCCAAATGTGCAGCCAATTTTCCTATAACCAGAGTGATTACAGAAATTAATTCCACTTCTTGGTCAACTTCAGAGGATGATCTTGAAAATGATATTCCTTACCCTCTTTGGGACCATCCTGAAAACCCTGTACATCAATTACAACACACTCACATTCGACTGTTAGATCAAATAAAACAGTATATAAATAGTGGTGACTGGTTAGATGAATATCATGCAGCTCAATATTCTTGTCAATTCTGGTGGGCTTCTAGATATAGTTGGAGTCAAGAGCTGATTCATACTGGTTTAAAATATCAGAGGAACACATTAGGCAAAATGATAGAAGACCTGTCTGAAGATTCGCAGCAAATTATTTTTAATCTATCAAACGACATAATTAAAAGGATAATAGATATTGTATCAAAAATAGAGGAACAGAAATGAAGATAGTATTTGTATCAGCAGAAGTTGTACCGTATTCAAAAACTGGCGGATTAGGAGATGTTTCATCAGCTATTCCAAAAGCAATGGAAAAACTTGGTCACAAAGTAATCATATTTACACCTCTCTACAAAAGTGTAGATACTAAGAAACATAATATTAAGTTAGTTAAAAAAGATCTTTTAGCTCTTGTAGGAAGTGAATCAGAGGTTATTTTTGATTTATATGAAACAATTCATCCTGATAGTACAATTCCTGTTTATTTTATAAAAAATGCTTATTTGTATAGAGATGGTATCTATGTAGGTGAGGATGGTGAGGATTATCCAGATAGTCCTATGAGATTCATTAGTTTCATGAAATCTATATTTACTGCATTAGAGCTAATAGAAGCATCTGTTGATATTTTTCATGTAAACGACTGGCACTCTGGTTTACTTCCATTCTTCTTGAAAACAGAATATAAAGAGCATGAATTATTCAAAAATGCAAAATCCGTATTTACAATTCATAACATTGGCTATCAAGGTGTTTATGGATTTGAAACTATTAGTGAAACTAATATCCCAGAAATCTATCTTAACGATGATGATCTTTTAGGTTTTCATGGATTATTTAATTTCATGAAAGCAGGTATAGTTTATACAGATGTTCTCACAACTGTGAGTTCAAAATATGCGGAAGAAATTCAAACAAAGCAGTTTGGTTATGGATTAGAGAAGATAATCAAAACAAGAAAAGATGATCTTTATGGTATAGTTCATGGAATAGATCTAACAGAATGGAATCCTAAAACAGACGAATTACTACCAAAGAATTATGACTCAAGGAACCTCAAAGGTAAGGAAGTTTGTAAAAGTTATTTGCAAGATAAGCTAAATCTAGATGTTTCTGATAAACCTTTAATCGGCATAATTTCAAGATTAGCAACACAGAAAGGATTGGATCTTGTTTCAAAGAGGTTCAAAAAAATCATGGACCTTGGTGTTCAATTTGTTTTACTTGGAACAGGAGATTCTAAGATTGAGAAGAATTTCAAAAATAGAGAGAAGAAATATTCTCAAGATT
Source organism: Candidatus Heimdallarchaeota archaeon AB_125 (assembly GCA_001940755.1). Classification (GTDB taxonomy): domain Archaea; phylum Asgardarchaeota; class Heimdallarchaeia; order Heimdallarchaeales; family Heimdallarchaeaceae; genus UBA460. The sequence continues at coordinate 8,183 of MEHH01000052.1, read as the reverse complement.
GTTCCATTAACATTGAATTCGATAATAGATTAGCTCATCAAATCGAAGCTGGAGCAGACTTCTTCCTTATGCCAAGTAGATATGAACCCTGTGGTTTAAATCAATTGTATTCTATGTTATATGGAACTGTACCAATAGCAAGAAAAACTGGTGGATTAGCTGATACAGTTCAAGATTACAATGAAGAAACAGGAGAAGGATCAGGTTTCGTGTTTGAAAGAATTAATGCTGATGATATGTTTAAAGCAATTGAAAGAGCTATTAAGTTATACAAAACTGATCAATCTAAATTTATTAAACTTAGAAAGAACATAATGAACAAAGACTTCTCTTGGAATAATGCTGCTAAAAAATGGCAAAAAGTCTATCTGAAGGCAAAAATAAAGAATATGAAAATTTAGAATATTAACTAAGTTCAAACCACTTATAGACATCTTGTTCCCAAGCAATGTTATCTTCCTTTTTCGTACTGATGAATGATATAAGGAAAAGTTTCGACAATATATAAATTATCTAAATTAGAGCTATCTTTAAATGTTAAAGGTGTTTAAAGATGGTTTTAAAAAGAATAAAATCAATTCCCAGTTTAATAGTATGAATTACATTGAATGTTAGCTAAGTGTGGTATTACATACAATAGGACCTGAACCGTAATTAATCCACAAGGAATCGAATTGGAGCTTGGCAGATGGAGAGAGGAATAAGTATGGGCAAACATCATTTCCACTTTCTTTCATTCCAAAATGAATGTGAGTACCTTCACCATGATAAAGTAGTTTACCAATGATGTCTCCTCTTGAGATTTTTTGACCAACTTTTACATAAATATCAGCTCGTTGGAGATTTCCATATGTCTCGTTTAGTGCCCATGATTCAAAGACACAATCGAAAGTGTATTTCCAATTATATGAAAGACCAACATTTGTCTGCCAGTGCCCTCCACCATCATTAAACCAAGTTTTCAATCCAGTTACTCGTAAGTCACACCAAGCAACAATGTAAACAGAAGCATTACACCCATAATCAATGCCATTGTGAGTATCTATACCCCATGGAACATAGCCATAACCTCCAAGAATGTGTATGACATCTGGATTTTGAATTGGAAAATCCATACTAGGAGGACCTCTTTCCCAAGTAGCAGGCCACATTTTGTATAGAATAAAACCTCCAAAACTTGCAGCAATTGCAAAGAATATACTGAATACAATGACGAAGATTTTCTTCTTGCGAGACATAATAAACTGATTAGAGAAACATCATAATAATAGTATTGGTATTCGCAATTTTATTGGTCTTTTTAGTAGCTTAAATTCATCTCTAATCTGTCTATTCTTAATTAATATGTATTCCCTTTCTAACTAGAAAGCATTAAAAAATTTGTAACCTATTGATCAATTAGTCGGATTTTCTTGAATTTCAAACAAACTAACAAGGTTTACACTAAGAAAGAGAAAGAAAGATTATTTAGGTAGCTCGAACCATTTGTAAACATCTTGTTCCCAAGCGATACTATCTTCCTTTTCTATCTTTTCTAACAATTTGTATTCAGTATCTTTAAGTGATTCAGTGTTGCACTTCTTAAACAGTTTTAGTAATTTCTTGAAATTTTCATAGTGAGTAGTGACTCTTAATTCAGCATAATCTCTAGCTGCCCAAGTAGAGATTAGAAATTCCCAATCAGAAGAAGATAATAAGAACAACTCTCTTCCTAATTGATTGATTAATCTTTTAGCTATTCCAAAATCTTTGTAGTTTGTCTTTTTGAATTCCTCTATTGCCTTCAGATATAGGTTCTCAATTTCATAGATATATTTCCAGCACCATGTAGTATTGTCATTCAACCATATCCAGTGAAAATTCCCCTCTCCCCACGATCCTTCTGGCAAAGAAACATATGTTTTCTTATCTGGAGGATGCATTTCAAGATATTTTTTACTTGTAGTAGTTTCTATTTCTGGGTCATTCTTTACGTGCTTGATTACCCTTTCTAAAAAGCCTATCCCTTCAAACCACCAATGTCCTAGTAATTCAAAATCATATGGACTAAGAACTATACCAGGTTCTGAGTTTTTCTTATAGTTCTCTAGTAAAGTTTCTTTTACAATTTTGAAGAAGTGTTTAGAGTTTTCATCCAATCTCTCTATTGTTTTAAGATCATTGTAGATTTCTTTTTCTCCTAAGTCAACATCTTTTCCTGTTAATCTCCAATACCTATTCCCACTTGGGAAATGCTTCTTATGAAATTCTAGATAACATTCATCTCCTGGAAAACCAATGTCACCTGACCATACTAGAACTCCTGTCTTGCTGTCTCTTGTAAAGAATGTTACTTCTTCATCATAATCTTTTGAGTCTTTGACTTTATATGGTCTATACGGGGTGAGATCATGACCTTCAATTATTGGTTTTTCCTTTTCAAATTGATTCCAGAGCAGTTTCAGTGCATCGAATCTATCTAAATAGGCTCCAATTCCTTTTCCACCTTTCAGTAGGGGAGTATCAACAATGAAATATTTGATGTTATTTTTTTGTAGATAATAATCTACACCTTTTCTATCAATTTCCTCTCCTGTTACTGGATTTTTCCACTTATATCCAGGTCTATAAGCTAACTCTGGTAACCACATTCCTTGTGAATCATTCCCTCCAAATCTGTATTTGTAAATACTTTGACCAGCTTTAATCTGTGCATTTACAGTTTCTTCTTTTCCAAGTAATGGAAGATACCCGTGTGTTAAACCACTAGTGATAATCTCAATAACTCCCTTATCTTGGAGAGTCTTGTATCCGTTTAAGAGATCTTTGTTAAATCTTTCAATAAATTGCTGTTTAATTGAAGAATAAAAATTAGCCCATCTTTCAGCTAAATGTCCAAAATCAGTTTCTCCAATCCAATTAAAATGATCTTTATCCTTGTAACTAGCATCTATTCTTTCGTCTAGATATTGTACAAAACCAGCTTTGAAACGTGGATGAGCGAGTTGCTCACTTAATACAGGAGTTAAACCTACAGTTAACATATTTGTGAAACCTTCCTTCTCAGAAAGGTCAGATAACATCGAGAGAGTAGGAGTGTATGTCTCAGCAGCTGCTTCATGCAGCCAAACTTCACCATGAGGCCAAGTACCAGCTTCTAAAACCCATGGAAGGTGTCCATGTAAAACAAAATTGAGATATCCTTTAGTCATTAAGAGATGCTAATATTACTCATTCTTTAATTTTTTCGAAGATTGACAAAATCTAGTCTAATTCATAAGAGATTATGAGGATAATGTTGTCGGATATTTATTACAATCCCACAATTCATGCAGAATTTTTCTCTCCTAGCTATAGGTCTTGCACATTTCAAGCACACATTAATTTTTTCTTCTTCATTCTTTTCCTTTTGTAAATTTTTCTTCAAGAAAGCTCACCATCTAGTGTTTCAACCATTTGATATGTTTCATCCATCATTCTTTCTCTATCTTCACTGTTTTCTGCACAGACTTTAATTGATATTCTGCTAGGTATGATAGTACTGAAAACATGACTCCATTGTCTATCATCATGAATGATCTTAACACCGTTTAATGTGTTTATGATTACTTTTTGACTTTCCATCTCATAAATCTTCTTTAAGAACAATTTTGGATCTGCTACAAGGGAATAAGATTTTTCTTCGAAAATCTCTTTTTCACAGATATCGTGGGCTTCAGCAAATGTTGAGATATACTTATGTTTCTCATCTCTAGCAAAAGATGAGAGTAGTAACAGAGTAGAAACAAATGGTTCAGATTCATTTGAAATTGTTGGATGAATATAGTTACCTTGCTCATTAGCTCCAAACATTGCTCGATGGAACTGTAATGTTTTGGAAAGCTCTCCAGGGAATTCTCCCGAGTAAATTACCTCAATATTGCTTTCTTTGAGCCAATCTTCAAGAGGCCAAAGTGTATGTGACAAAACAACTTTCCCTTTTTGTCTTCCAATCATCTTATTTTCTAAGAGAATTTTGATAATTATACAAGGGTCAATAATTCTTCCATGTTCATCTAAGTATATTGCTCTTGAACCACTGGGATCAAAACCGATACCTAAATCAGCGTTTGCTGCTACTATAGTTCTCGATAAAATTGACAGAGAAATTGGACTAGGTAAAGATTCAGGAATTCCTACAGGTCTGAATGAATTTAGAGTATGAACGTTACAACCTTGTTCAGCTAAAATGTTTGGAAAGACTTCCGCAACTGGTCCAAATGCACAATCTATAACTACAGAATAATTTTGTTGTTTCAAAATTTCTGTTCCTAATGCTGAGCTAATTGCAGCTCGATAGAGATCATTTGCTTGTTTTACAGAGAGAATATCAGCGATTTTTTGAGGTTGAGATCTTATAATTTTAATCTGAGAAACTTTGTTTTTGGAGAATATATCTTGAAAGGGAATTTCTATCCCAGTTTGATCAAATATCCTTACATTGATTTTATCTGATGTCCTATGAGCTGCAGCTAAATGAATTCCTGCATGAGCACTAAAACGTCTTAGTGAGAATTGAACAACAGGCAGCGAACAAGCATGAAGCTCGAAAACAGTAGTTCCTACACTTATTAAACCAGCATTAAAGGCTCTGCTTATCATCCTTGTATCTTTTCTAAAATCTCTTGCAGAAACAACAACTGCCTCCTCTCCTCCTAGATAACTACCTAATAAAGCACCAAGTGTAGCGGCTCTTTCTGGGGAGAGTTCACTTGCTGAACCTGCAAGCCTGTTTTTACGAACCAAATCAGAAAAATCGAAGTTGTTGATTGTCATTCATGTAAAATTAGATTTTATATTTTTAAATGTGTTTGAGAAAAAATATTAGGAGAGGGAAGTTTGCTTATCTTCTCAATCGCTTTCTTATTTTGGAAACAACCATCATACTCATACCAAAAAGAACAGGGATGATAAAAGACAAATTAGTTGTTGTGGTAGGTGTATTAGTTGGAGTAGGAGGATCTTTAGGATTCAGTGGGTAAATATCTACTGAATACCCATAACCTCCAATCTTGTAAGCATAGCTCTCTATATTGGACCAATAATTCCCTTCTTGTGATGCTACTTCATACCATGTGTTATTATAACCATCATCATTTCCATAAGACAATCTCCCTGTAGTATCATCTAATTCATTATTTATGAAATAATTATGATGTATTAGATTATGATTACATGAAATATCTAGCGACAGTGCTCGTTGGTGATTATCTCTTATTGTATTGTAGGTAAAGGTACAGTAGTCTGAGATTATAGCTTTTATCCCAAAGAAACAACCACTAATATTGTTCGCATAAATATGTACATTCAGACTGTTACGCATCAAGATTCCATCAATATTGATGTTTCTTATTTTTGATTCACTAATATTACCATAGTAAACATAGTTAAGAAGAATCCCCCATTCTGAATAAGTACTTGTTATGTTGTCAATAAGAACATTAGATGTATATCCTACATAGATATTTCCAAGGGTATTATATTGTACTAAAGAGTTTGAGATGTTCAAATAATCATTATATTCAAGAAGCATAGCCCATCCATCATTATATTCACAAGTATTATTATCAAATAGAATCTGGTTACAGTAAGCTACTTCAACAGCTTCCTCAAAATTATTTGATATGATATTATTCTTGATATTCAAGAAGTCAGAAAATAGAGCTACAATTCCATCATAATTTTCTTCAACTCTATTATCTGAAATTGTTAGATTATTACATGCGTAAGCAAGTATACTAGTAAATATGTTAGTAAATCTGGAGTCTGCAATGATGCAAGAATTTGAATAGGCAATGATGAAACCAATTTGAGTATTGGATATATTCTGGTTGTAAACTTCTATATTTGTAGAGTTTAGAACTACTATCTCTCCATATTGAGTTGAACCTGATAGAGTTAAATCATGCTCGTTCATGTAGAATCCTAAAGGTTTGTCATTCACGGTATTATTATCTACTACATAAGTAACTAACATTTCAACATCTGCACTCTCAATAACCAATCCATCACTATAGAATCTGTTGTTAATTATTTCCATATCCGGAGAATTTTGAAAATTCAATCCATTTGAATTATTGATGAAGATATTAGAGTCAATAATTATCTCACTTGAATAATATAGATCTAATCCATGTGCTAGATTGTTATCAAAAGTATTGTTCCTGAAAGTGCAATTATTGCTTTCATATGAATAGATTCCAAATAATGATCTCTCAAATATTTGATTTTCGATTAGAAAATTAGTGCAATTAAATAAAAATATTTGACCATATTCTGTATTTGTAAGAGAAATAGTATCCTCATTTGTGAAATAACCTATTTTCTGGTTGTTTAATGTGTTATCAAGAATTTCGTAGTTTAAATATCTTTCAAATTCAGGTTCATAGATACTTAGACCATTGTTTACGAATGAATTATTATATACATAAGAACCATTTGCATAGAAGAATTCCATTCCAAAAATTTCATTGTTAATGAGAGAATTATTTTCATATACACATGTTTGAAGTTCAGATCTTAAGGAAATTCCACTGAATCTATTTTCCTCACAAGTGTTGTTGAAGATGTAGCCATTAGTTGAATATCGCATTTCTATACCAATTTCATTGTTGATACAGAGGTTATTTTCAACAGTAATTCCTTCCGTATACGATACACGTATACCAATGTTACCATTATCTTCAATTATGTTATTGCTGATGTTTCCATTACCATAATGGATATTCTGGATAATTATCCCTTCAAGAAAAGAATTTCTAATCACACAGTTCTGAATAACAAAATAATCTGATACACCACTGATATAAATTCCATAACCATATGAATCTTGAATCAGATAATTTTCAATTCGATATGGATCCTCTTTTGAACCATTTCCTGGTAATCCTAGAGAAACGAAATCGGCATCTGAATATATAACAATTAGGGGAGAACTTGTTAAGAATGAAATTCTTTTTGAGTAATCGATTTCATAGCTGTTATCATTTTCATCAAGTGCTTTAGTCCCTGAATTGAATTGCAGACTCAAAGCAATAAGTGTGAATATAACAATAAAACTAATTCTGAACCTAGCTTTCATCTAATGACACTACCTAGTTACATTGGATAATGTTCAGTCATTTATATATGTGTCTAAAAGCTGATTTCTATTATTTTTTTTCCAAAAAGTTCCAGAAATCCAATTTTGTAAATAATGAAGAATGTTTCTTCTTTTTGGCAAACAGAATCAAAACAAACAAGCTAACTGAAACAATAGCAGATAGAAGACAGAATTCGCAAACAAGCTTGATTATGAAGATCTCAACGATAGTAAGGTAAATAGAAAATCCTAGTCCACATAGAGCAGCAATTGGAAGAAAGAAACTTAGGAAATAGTCATTCTCGAAAATGAGTGATGAAAATAACAACACAATAACAAGGAAGTAGAAAATCAATCCCCATAAGCTAACATGGACTCCTAGAAATTTCGCATAAGGACTAGAATTCACTGTTTCACATTGAAAAACACCTTTGTTTATCAAACATTGGAAATTTCCAGTTATTTCCATATAGAAGAGATAAAGAGCATCTAGGAATCCTATTAAAGAAACCACTATTGAGACCTGTAGCAGTCTTCTACCTTGTTTTATGTTTTCCATTCTCTATAAAGATGAATGATAAATTATATAAAGGATGTCAACTTATGTAATTATTGATAATAAGATAGAAAGGGGTTCAAATTGCCATTAAAAGAGATTGGGTGTCATAACTGTGGCACTAAAATCAAGAAGAGAGTAAGGGAAGCTATCAACTTGTCTGAAAATCCGAGAAGCATCAGTGAGGTTTTAGAAGGCAAAATTAACTTTTCAAACTGCCCAAAATGTAAGGCAAAAATTGAGCATAAAACTCATGTCTTACTTACATACATGGATCCTCCAAGATGGATATGGTTAGTATCCAAAAAGCATCAGAATCCACAGTATAAAGAAGAGTTTTTCTCATCGATTTTACCTCCTGGTTCAGTTCAATTTATTGACCAAGAGATGGTGTTTGTAGACTTTGGAGAACCATGTGAGTGTTTGAAATATGTTCTTGACGATAAGAAACCTCAAAATAGTGATGACTGGTTAAATCTTGGTAAGATACATACAGGAAAAGAAGCTATAATTCCGCGGCAGAGAGTG
>MEHH01000051.1 GCA_001940755.1 Candidatus Heimdallarchaeota archaeon AB_125 | reverse complement strand
AAACAAAGGTATTCGAATTATAAGTTTAGAATGTGGAAGATGAACACTAGCCATTAAACCAGAAGTATTACCAATGTAAGTTCCTCTAGTCTCTTCACCTACAAATTTCACTCTTTGAAATCTATGACAAATCGTACAAAATTCACAAGCAGCAGAAAAGCTTCCTCCATCAATTAAGACAAATACATCACCTTCAAAAGCATCTTTTTGTTTTTTATGAGTCTTATAAAGTGGTGGCATGAAAAATGGATTATAGATTCTATAACCATAGTCAGTTTCTTCTTTCTTTATTAGTTTTAGAATAAAATTAAGCGATTTGTTGTTGGTTGTTTTAAAGAAATCAAACTTCTTTTTCTTCAAATATAAGGTATCATAGTATTGAAACTCATTTTCAGTTAGATAACTATACAAAAGAGCGCCATAATCATCTCTTCCGCCACCATTTCCTCTTAAATCAAGAATAAGCTTTTCTATTTTCTCCTCTTTAAATCCTCTAAAAGCTGACTTTAGAAAACTAGGAAATTTGTCTTCTTCTGCATATTTCTTGATACCAGTTATTTTTGCCATGGTTTTACCACTATTGAATGTTCCAATTTTTAGAATAGCAGTTTTCAAATCAGAATGAATAGTGAAACTGTTTAGAGGGGCATTGAAATCTTCAAGAAATCTCTTTTCATGTATTGCCTTAGTTTCATTGATTGTTATTGCATCAAGTTTTGCTTTTCTTATTTCTTTAGTCTCTTTAACTCTATATTCAATTTCAAAATTATTTTTAACTCCAAAGATTAATGGAAATAAACAACTAAAATTCTTCTCCAATGACCTAAATTTCCTTTCAATCCCAAACCCATCAATGTATACAAAAGACAGAAGTTTTTCAATTATCTCATTAATAGAAATATCATTAATTTTCAAAATCTCTGTGCCCACTGAAATAGATTCATCTCTTGAGAAATTCTTATACACGTAAAATCTTCTATCTACAAAAACAGGTTTAATTGGAAAAATACCAATTTCATTTTTAACATAATCTCTAATTTTTGAATCAACTGTAACTGAAGTATGACCATCAGCTATAAAATCAATAAAATCTGCTATTATTTCATAAAATTTCATGAGAGTGGAAGAAGTATCTAGTTTGCTAAAAATATCTTCAAATTTTGTATCAATTTCTGTTTTATTTCTATGTGCATATAATCCCGCATGACCTTCTTCAAGAACACTACGAAGCAAGAAATAATCTTCTTTTAGTTGATTAGATGATAACAAATTTCCTAAATGTTGATTTGATACTTTTTCTGTTTTTGACATTAGATTAAGATATGTTGAAGTATTTATATCGATTTCATAAACAAACCAGTTAAAATCATAAACAAATTGGTTATTCCTTTCTACTCAAAATAAGAATGTGTTTTGAACCATCAATTTGAGTTCAACATATTCGTCTAACCTCTAGGATAAACTCTGTAACAGTTATAATACTACATCTTTTTGGGATAAAATTGATAAAGAAGACTAGTAATGTAATGAAAAGGTACAGAAATGACAACTGCAAAACCAGAACCAATGATTAATGATAAACGTGTTTCATCTCGTCAACGAATTTTCATTGGTGTTACTAAAGCTGGTTCTGACATGTTCGGTGTTTTATTTGCGGGAGCTTTGCTTGGTTTCTATGTAGATATCCTTCACATGGATCCTACAAACTATGGAGCTGTTTTGATTATTTTCGCTGTTTGGAATGCAGTTAATGATCCTATTTTTGGTTACATGTCTGATAAGAAGCGGATGGATAAAAGAGGAAAGAGAGCATTCTTTATCCGATGGTCTATACCTTTCTATTTTGTTGGTTTCATCATGTTCTGGTTAGCATTTCCAGGATGGTCACAAGTTTGGTTATTCGCTTATCTACTAATTGCTCTTTTCATTTTTGATACAGGTCTAACTATTGCTGGTCTTAATCTAAGTGCTATTCAAACAGATCAGACTTCAAGCACAAATGAACGAACTAGAATAATGCTTATCTCAATGTTGATTAGCATGCTTCCTGTGGGTTTAGCTTCAGTGCTACCAAACTTAGTACTGACTTCTACAAGTTTAAGCAATATAGATATGTCGTTGATTTTTATTGCTGTTGGTATAGTTGCTCTTGTTCTGATGATCTATGGGTCTATCAAACTTAAAGAAAAATCTTTGGAAGGAGAAGACTCACAGCCCTTACCAATCTTTGCAGCAGTAAAAGAAACCTTCAAGTCAAAATCATTCATATTTTTCGTTATTTTCTCTTTTATGATGAATGCTGTAACTCTTAATCTTGTAGCAGTTATTCCACTCTATTACAAGTACGTGTTCCAACTTAATCAAATATCTATACTGATAATCACTTTAGTTACAGGAATTTTTTACATCCCTTTACTGTTTGTTTTTGAGAAACTTCAAAAGAGATATGGGCTTCGAAAATCATTCTTCCTTGCAATATTTCTGATGATTTTAGGTTTTATTGGCCTTTATTTCGCACAATCAGTTGTGTTTATGGCTATTTGTTATGGGGTTTGTTTGTGGATGTCAACTCTCTGGTGGTTGTTAGTTAATCCTATGGTTGGTGATATTGCTGATGAAGATGAACTTAAAACTCACAGTCGAAGAGAAGGGATGTTCTTTGGAATAAATGCGTTAGTTACTAAACCTGCTTCATCACTAATTATTTTCATTTTCACATTTATGCTTGAATTCTTTGGTTATAATTCTGAACTAACGGTTCAACCAGCTCAAGCTATCTTTGGATTACGTTTAGGTGTTGGTATTCTTCCAATTGGTTTTCTTGTTCTTGGCTTTCTAGCACTATTGTTTTACCCACTGCATGGAGACAAGTTAAATCAAATTAAAACAAATTTAAGCATTTTACATAAAAAAAGAGATAGGAAGAACTGATTAGTTCTTCTTCTTAATAGTTCTACCTACAAGGGTGATAGCTAGAATTGATACAGTACTAATTGTTATTATTTCTACAGTTCCAAAACCTGTTTCACTAATAGGATCTTCAAAAGTTCCTACTGATGGATCATAGGTAACTTCATCATCGAAGTGTTCAAAGCTAAGATATGTTTGTACTGTTCCATCTCCTTGGGAGGATACTGAACAATTTACTTGTTTGTATTCGTAGGAGTTGTTTATCAAATATTTAGCTTGGTTTGCATAAGCAAAGAATCCTTCATAGTGTTCATCACCAATAGAGAATTGTTCTTTTACACCATCTCCATGATTAAGAATCTTATTTTCATAACCAGTAGTATTTTCATTCATGTTTACAGGATTGCCATTTGTATCATTAAGTCTGTAATTGTAAGCGACGTTCATAGGAATAATATCAAATCTCATTGCTAGGTTTGTATCTTCTCTTTGCCATGGCCAGTTGTTCATTATGACATCAAACTTCATTTCTTGGCCACCAATTAGTTCATAGCCATCGATATCTTGATCATTTAGATACAGATGAACCACTATTGTGATTTCAAAGTCACCATAATTGGGAGCGTTTATTGTTTCTGAAGTATAATTGAAATGAACAGCTGTTAGTTCTTCTGTACCAATCTCGTAATCTACTTCAAAACCACTGAAGGTGAATCTTACACTCGATAATGGTAGTGTGTTTGAGAATACGGGGCCAGGTGGTGCATCTTCTTTCCACAGACCAGTTTCATTGAATTGGAATACGCCATCTTCATTATAATCTAGATATTCTGTTAAAGAATGGAACATAACATTGTATTCAAAACCTGCATCAGTCATAAATTGGAATTTAGGTACTTGTCCTCCAGCTTTGGCTATAAAGTGCATATCATAATAAGAAAATGTCACTTGATTGCTATTTTCTTCCCATAAGAAGTCTTGATCATCTGCTTTTACCTGAGTCATTACAAGTAAAGTCAGAAATGCTAATCCGAGAGTTATTTTGATTGTTTTGTGATTCATTTTTACTCAACATCTCTTATCCTTCCTTTTTTGAATAGGTTCTCATTTAAACAACCAAAGTAAGTTACTTTAGAAAAGTGAAGTTGAACTAAAGTTAAGAAATTTCACAAAAAAATAAAGAGAAAAAGAAAAAAGAAATAACAGAGTGTTATGTTATACTCATATCAAATTTTAGAAACTCTTGTTTATCATCTATAGATGCTATAATTGGAGATAGTGGAAAACCAAAGGTAGGATATACCCAGTAGTTTGTATTTTCCATGATCATTGTTCCATATCCTGCGACATTTAAGTACAGGAATTCATCTGCTAATGTTGGGAATTCAGATTTCGCTATTTTGAATTCAAACATCCTATGATTTTCTTCACACATGGCACTAGGACCATAAGAATATGCTAGATCATAGCTTGTATTAGTGATTGAGTTTCCAACTATATATGAGAGATAGATAGATGTTGTGAGACGTAGTGATAGTTTATCAAATTTCATCTCAAAAGCTGTCGGATCAACTCCATCTTCATCATTCCATCCTAGAATTGAGAAGTAAAACATTCCACTAGTAGCATTGATAGTAGTATAATCTAAAACAATTGTACCAGATTTCAAAGTATCTGCGGAGTAGTATAAAGGATGTACAGTAGCTGTGAAGAGTGCAGAATTCCCCATATCTCCTGGCACATCACCATGTTCATATATTGAACACAGAAATTGATCTGCTATACCAACATGTCCTGCAGGATTCGATTCTAAATTAGAAGATATCTTATATTCCAATTCCACATTTGTCAAACCACTCATGAATGTACTTATGTCCTCATCTGGAAACTTTTCTGTAATATTGACGCCAAAATGAACTATAGCATAATCTCCAGGCATCCACTCTGGTTCACTCGAATAATAAACTGAAGATGCGGTAAAGTTACGATTATCATACTCTGTCCAGAAATCTCTGTAATCTCCAGTAGTAGTTCCACGATAAACATCAATCTCATCCATTTCTGGTGATATAGGGATATCAACGTATTCTGTTGATCCACTTATCGTATGAGAATCGTATAAAAATGGGACATCATTATCTACATCATAGAAGAGATATTCATATCCATAATCTTCTAATGTGTAGAAAGCGAGTCTTGAATCTACAGCATCTGGTATTTGATTTGCTATGTGTAGAGCTAACCATTCTCCAGCTTTATTATTCGTGCGGTCAGAACATAAGTCTAATGCAAGGTAATAGTAGTCTTCATCTTCCGCAACAGAAAGATAATTCCACCCATCCACATTTGCTAAGTCTACCACGGGGTCAACATCATTATTTACATCTAAGTAAAAGGGTATATTGTAATATGAACTACGTAGCCATTCTCGTTTCTCAATAATACCATCAATTGTAGGAGTTATTTTTTTAGGATCTGTACCAAACTGATAATCGTTTCCTATTTACCACCCTACGAAAAATGCCCCCCCACCAATACCTAAAATAAGTACAACGGCTGTAATTGTCATTGCGTTTTTTGCCATATTTTTCGACCTTTTTTATATATTCAAGCTTTTTATCAAATAAAAAGTGATATACAATATCTCTAGAGATGATATATACTTTTCCCAGAAAAAAACTAAAGCAAAAATTCAAAAGAATGCATCTTGAAGTAATAAATATGAAGAAGATTGGTATAGTTGGTGGATTAAGTGCAGAATCTACTATTGAATACTATAAGATATTGATTGCTGAATACAACAAACGAAAAGGAGGTATGGCATCTCCTTTGTTGGTTATTGATAGTTTAAATCTAGAAGAGCTAGTTGGACTTGTTAGTGAAGATAAATGGGATGAAGTATTTGAGATTATCTTTCAATCTGCTAAGTATCTAGAAAGCGCAGGAGCTGAAGTAATCATAATCGCAACAAATACTATTCACAAGATTTTTGATAGAATGCAGAAAGCAATCAAGACCCATATGATTAGCATATTAGAGGTAACTGCAGAGGCTGCTAAGAATTTGAATCTTAGAAAAATAGGGTTGTTAGGTACGAAATTTACAATGCAGGGAGATTTCTTTCAAGAAGTATTCGAGAGATATAATCTTGAAATCATTGTTCCTGAACAAGGGGATCAAGAATATGTGAATGATGTCATTTTCAAAGAATTAACATTCAATATAATAAATGAAAAATCAAAACATGGTTATATTGAAGTAATCAAAAAACTGCAAGAAATGGGAGCTGAAGGGGTGATTCTTGGTTGTACAGAAATTCCTTTACTCATCAAAGAAGAAGATAGCCCTATCCCAACTTTCGATACAACAACATTACATGCAAATGCTGCCCTTGAATATGCAATAAAATAAGATTTTCTTTCAAATACATTTATCCGACATAATCTTTATTTTACGACTAAAACAAGATATAAATACATTTCAACTCTCTGTAGATTACTTATAGTAAAATCTCTACATAGGGATAACTCAAAATGACATGGTGAACATAATGACTGCTGAAACTGTGGAGTTGAAATTTGACCAAGAAGAGATAGATAAAGCTGAGGAAGAATACAAGAAGCTTCGTCTAGATCCGGCTCAACAAGACATGGTTGACTCCATAACAAAAATAATGAATAATCTGGTGCCAATACCTGAAGCAGCTGTTAAGGGATTCACATGGAAAGTCATGAGTAATTGGCAGAGGATGCGTAGAATTACAATAACCGAGTTAAATAATAGACCTTTAAGAGATAGAATAGAGGTAACTAAAGAGATGATCAAACAAGCAAAGAAATTTTTTGTTAGTCTTCTTTCAGAATCTACACCCGAGCAGAGAGAGATACTGGAAAGAAAGTTTGATACTGTTTTAAAACAAAGCTCAGAGTTCTTGAAAAATTAGACAAAGATTGATTCTAAATAATCAGATAATCTTGTTCTGTCAGACAAACTCAGTTCCTGATTGGAGTTTATTTTTGTATTTAAATCTCCCCAGATTTCTGAAAATGTGCTAAAATCTGTGATAAGCTTCTTCATTTTCTGTACAGCTGAATAAGATTTTCCAACAAAAACATAACTCAGTATCACATCTTCACTTTGATAAAGAACAATACCAAAATTCCTAAATTGAAGACGATGAGAAGTGTTTTTATTAGGTTTTTTTTCTTCTAGAAAGTCATGTATTGTAGTTATTATCCCCTCAACTAAATCATTTTCTAGAGGAATATCTTCAAAATTATCAGAAAAGACAACATGACCAGTTTTGTCCATAATCAGGAAAATACTTGGGTCTTCATTTTCTTGAGAAATATCTGCAAAGCTTATTCTATTTTTTACTAGTTTATTCATCATATCCTCTAAATGCGTTAACTCCATACGATCTGCAATATTTGGAAGTTTAGCAGTAAAACTTTCCCAGTTACTAACTTGTTCTAGAAGATGATCGTATTCATTAGAAATTAGTGTCGCTAAGCGAGTTATACCTTTTTCATCTGCAATCTTTTGAGCTTTTTCCAGCATAGTTCTCGCTTCTTCAATTTTAAGTTCTATTAGTGCTAAGTGAGATTTGAGCATATAGGTTTCAGCGAGTAAGATTGATGATTTCTGAGTTTCAGCTAATTTATCTAATTGGTCTAGAGTCTCCCTAAGAGATTCAAATAGTGTTAAATCATTAGTTTCTTTCAATCTTTTTAAGTAAAAATCACACAGATGAAACAAAGCCAAACTGTTCATTTCAATATAGAAGAACTTTTCTTGAACTACATCTTTCAACATTAGTTCTATTTCACCTTGATTTTCTTCTAATGAAACAGTCTTTAGAATAATAGATTGAGCTAATTTGTAGATACTCATAAAGGGGTATCTTTCTTCGCTTTCATCTTGAAGACTTCTCAATATTGCTACTATTTCTATTTTTTCTAATATTTGTTTTGCTTCTTCTATCTTACCTAGTTCTAGATACACTAAAATTAACCTAAAATTAACAGCTGGATAATGTATATGTCCAAGATGTTTTCCTCTTTTTATTTGCTCTATACTCTTATTATAATACTGGAAAGAAGCAGCTAAATCCCCTTTCTGCCAATAAAAGAATCCCAAATCAGCATAAATACCTCCTAACATATAGGGTGCATCAATTTCCTCGGCAATAGATAAAGCTTTCAAAGAATATCCCAAAGCTGTATTCAATTCCCCTTTATGCAAATAAATTGCAGCAATATTAGTAGTACATGCTGCTTGTCCTACAATATTACCAATTTTTGTGAAAAGCTTCATACTTTCATCATAGTATTTACCAGCCTGTGCATATTTGGCAATCTTCCAGTATGTACTAGAAATGGTAAAAAGTAAACAAGCTTTCTCATATTCATCTCCGATTTGATCTAAAATAGATGAAGATTGCTTTAGGTGCTCTAAATAGGTTTCAATATCTTCTCCAAGTCTGAATTGTAATACAATAGCTTTTTGTTTCAGATATTCTTTAGTTTCTTGTATTTCTGAATCTTCAAAAACTTTTTTCGCTTGTTGGACCTTCTCAAGAGCTGAATTTAAGAAACCTAGAATACTTAGAATACGAGAATAATATCTAGCTGAATCAAAAATTAGAAACTTATTTCCAAGTTTTACACTTTCTTCATATGCTTGTTTAGCATTTTCTAATGCCTCAGAGAAGGGTTGAATATCAAGAAATATCCTTGCTTTGAGGATTTTTACTTGAATGGTTTCTTCTTCAAGAAGTTCCTTTCTTTTCAGAAGATTATCCAATCGTTTTAAAGCTTCTTGATATTTACTTCGTATAACCATTTGTTCTATTTCTTTTAGCTCAGTAGAAAATACCCCTTTCATATACTCACTTTATAATCTCAAATTGGTAAAACTAGTTCTTAATCGCTTAATAGTTTTTTGTAAAAATTCAAGAATCTTAATGGATGTGTTCATGAAAAAGATTAATACTAAGTCTATAGACTTCTTTTCATAAGGTATTTACAATGACAATTTCCACCGACATAATTCACTGGATTGATGCTAATCAACAAAGATTCATAGCTCTTTCTGATAAAATCTGGGAATTTGCTGAAATTCGCTTTGAAGAAGTCAAATCTGCTAAACTACAAATCGAGGTTTTGGAAGAAGAAGGTTTTGAAGTTACCAAAGGTGTAGCAGATATGCCAACAGCTTTTGTTGCTTCTTATGGAAAAGAAGGACCTATTATAGCTGTTTTAGGTGAATACGATGCATTATCAGGTTTAAGTCAAAAAGCAGGAGTATTTGTAAAAACTCCTGTGGAAGAAGGAGCTAGTGGCCATGGATGTGGTCATAACCTACTAGGTGCTGGCAGTTTAGCTGCTGCAATTGCTGTAAAAAACTATATTAAATCTCATAAAATTCCAGGTATCATTCAATATTATGGATGCCCTGGGGAGGAAGGTGGATCTGGTAAAACTTACATGGTTAGAGAAGGATTGTTCGATGATGTTGATATTGCTTTATGTTGGCATCCCTTTAGTACAAACTTCATATTCAACTTGTCTAGTTTATCAAATATTCAAGTATACTTTCGTTTTAAGGGGATAAGTGCTCATGCAGCTGCAGCACCTCATATGGGTAGATCGGCCCTAGATGCTGTTGAACTCATGAATATAGGTGCAAACTACCTACGAGAGCATATTATAACTCAAGCTAGATTACATTACGCAGTCACAAATACAGGTGGAAATGCGCCAAATGTTGTCCAAGCAGATGCTGAAGTATTGTATTTAATTCGTGCTCCAACTATGCTACAAACCAAAGAAATTTACGAAAGGGTGAAGAAAATAGCTAAGGGGGCAGCATTAATGACAGAAACTGAAGTTGAGATCATCTTTGATAAAGCTGCATCTAATCTTATACCAAATGATGTAGTAGGAGATGTGCTATTTGAAAAATTCAAAGAAGTAGGAGCCCCCCAATATACAGAAGAAGAAATTGAATTCGGCAAGAAACTTCGCCAAACCTTCAATAAGGGAGAATTACCTGAACTAAACAGATATAGCGTATTTAGAAAAGAACTAGGCGAAGATATAATAGAAAAAATCAGAACTAAAATTATCTTTGATGATATTTTTCCAAATACATTACCAGAGTTTACTCTACCTGGTTCAACTGATGTAGGGGATGTAAGCTGGGTAGTTCCAACTTCACAAATTGGAACATCATGTGTGATTTTAGGCACTCCTGGTCATTCTTGGCAAGAAGTAACCCAATGCACAACTAGTATAAGCCACAAAGGAATGATAGCAGCTGCAAAAGTAATGGCTTTAACAGCATTGGACTTTATGGAAAATACTGAACGTATTGATGAGGCTAAAGCTGAATTGAAGAAGAGACTAGGTTCAACAAAATATGAGTCTCCAATTACATCAGAAATTAAACCAAATGTTCCAGAATGGGTTTTTGATGCGATGAAATAGAGAAAAAAGTCCAATAAGGCTATAGAAAATGAACAGTAATATTTATGATGTAATGCTTTAAGAGGGCAGCTGTTTAATAACATCGAATATTCTTATTTCAGGTAAACCTACTAAGTTATAGACTTCCTTTAAGCTTCTTGAAAGCTCAGAAGAGCGAAAATTGTTCAAATCCTCCTCTGTATCAAAGAAAAGAATACTCCCATATTCATTTATTCTTTCATCTTTCATGTAAACTATCTGTTTTAATCCTCGGACATCCTTGTATTGATCTTCCCTAGATTCTGCTAATTTCATTACATCATCATATGACAAGCTGCTTCTGAAATGAAAAGTAAGCACTTTCATAGAAATACTTTATTCGTTCTATCTTTTTAATGTAATCCTCAAACAAAAATATTATTTTGTTGTAAATTCACAATACTTTAATCTAATACATGGCACTTAAACAAGATGAATAGCCAAAACATACCACTAAAGACATGTTGTGGAGGAGATATTCCAGCTCAGCAAGTTTCAACAGTCCATAATGGTAAGAAATTATATTTTTGTGATACTGCTTGTTTGAATCTCTTTCAAAAGAATCCCGATAGATTTTTGTCTTCAACACATTTCAGACTCAAATTTGAGGATTTAGATGATGCAGAATAATTTTCATTTTCTAAATAATAAATTTACTTTTAAAAAATAAGAAAATAGCGCAAACGATCAATTATCAGCCATAGATAGAGGTGTCTGCAAATGTTTCTGGGTAATCTTCGTCGTCGAAATCTTCTGGTTTTTGACTTGGAGATTCTTTTGGTTTAGCAGAAGTTTTTGGATATCTACCATGTCTCTCTCGATCTTTTTCTCTTTCATGTTTATAGAGATAAAATCTTCTAATATCCTTCTTCATGAACGTCTCAATACGTCTTATCATATTCCTCTCTTCGTGATCGATGAGAGAGATTGCAACTCCAGCTCTTTCCATTCTTGATGTTCTTCCTATTCTATGGATATAGTTTTCCGGATTTCCAATAGGTAAGTCATAATTGAAGATATGAGAAACATGAGGTATATCTAATCCTCTTGCAGCAACATCTGTTGCAATGAGAAGGGTAATTTTTCCTTTTCGAAACTCTCGCATAGAAATTTCTCTTTGTCTTTGAGTCATATCGCCCTGAAGCAAACCAATTCTCATATCGATTCGTTTATCTTTTACTAATCTCTGTTGAAGGTTTGCACCCCATCTTTTAGTATTAACAAAAACTATACCTGATTTTGGCTTTTCTCTTAGTAGAATATTTATGAAAGAGTTGTATTTCTTCTTAGGATCTTCTACTTCATAGTAATATTGTTTACATGCACCTACTGTTAACTCATCTCTGCTTACATCAATCTCTGTAATATTCTCCTCTAAACTATAATCGAGCATAATATCTTTTACTTCTGGAAGCATAGTTGCTGAGAATAGAAGAAATCTTGGGTAAATGTCCTTCATTGCGTCAAATAAAAGGTAATCAACATCTGGGAGAAATCCCATATCAAGCATTCTATCAGCTTCATCAAGTATTACATATTTCACTTCTTTGAAGGAGATTGCTCTTCTTTTGTATAAATCAATTATTCTTCCAGGAGTAGCAACAACAATTTGAGCTCCTTTTCGAATATTTTCAATTTGCCTGTTTATGGAAACGCCACCATAAACCTCAACGGCTCGTAATCCATTGTGCTTATTCAGTTGAGTAATTACAGTATAAACTTGTTTACATAGTTCTCTAGTAGGAACTAGAATAACTGCTTGAACTTTCCTTAGTGCAGGATTAAGTTCCTCAGCAAGCGGTATAGCGAATGCTAATGTCTTTCCTGTACCAGTTTTTGCTTGTGCCAAAATATGTGTTTTTTCTCCCTCAAGTATCTTTGGAATAGCTTTTTCTTGACTATCTGTTGG
>MEHH01000050.1 GCA_001940755.1 Candidatus Heimdallarchaeota archaeon AB_125 | reverse complement strand
GGTAAATACAAATTAGAGATCCTATTTGGTAAAAATTATCCTTATAAACCTCCATATGTGAGATTACATACACCAATTTGGCATCCTAATTTCTGGCCAAATCCCAAAGAATATCCAAACAAAAGAAACATTTGTTTAGCTTTAGTTGATAACGATTTAGTAGGAAAACATGACGGATGGTCTCCAGCAAAGAACATTATTACAGTGGTATATTCCATTCTAGCAATGTTTAATATTGAAGGGGCTTATGTAAACCCAAAAGATGTTTTTAACAAAAAAGCTGCTTTGGAATTCTTAAATGATAAAAAGAAATTCATAAAGAAAGCTACTAGCATTAGTAAAAAATATGCAAAATCCTTCTGGTAATCTTTAGAACTATCAAAAGATGTGAGCTCAAATGGAAGATGAAAATGATTTCCCAGAGCAATATAAAGTATTGCTCAAGAAAATAGAAGCTTTAGAAAAAGCATTAGGACTAAAAGAGGTTGAAGATATCCTTAAAGATAAAGTAGATGAAGAAAAAGAGATCAGTGAAGAAACTATCACAGAGGACGATTTACAGATAAAACCAACAAATGAGATAGTTATTTCACCTAAAGCATATCTAAAACTAGCAAAGCATGCCTTAACTTATGCTAATAAAAATATTCCAAAGAAAGACTGGGTAGAGGTAATAGGATTACTTACAGGTAGAATCAGACACGAAGATACTCCTCTAGAACAGATTTTTGTTGAAGACTATTGGCCAGTTGATCAGGGTGATGCTATCAGCGTTGAGATAGTTGATCAAAGAATTTTTGCTGAGATATTCCATAAGAAAAACCAGGATAACTTCATCATTGGTTGGGCTCATTCTCATCCAAGCTATTCTCCCTTTCTAAGTGATGATGATTTTCGAACTCATCTAAGATATCAAACATTTTGGAACAAGTCTATAGCTGTGGTACTTGATCCTTTAATGATTTCGCCAAAAGATTTTGGTTTAGGAGTTTTTAGAATTCACAAAGATAAGAAATCTTACTATGATTTGACAAATGAAATAGATGGTTTAAGCTGTGAAGCAAATTATGAATCTATTAGTCTTTTTATGAAGAATATGTCTGAAAACGATTCATAAAGTAATAAAAAAGTAGGGCTATAATTGGAACTTAACAACATCAAAACATATCTAGCAATTGCAATAGTCGGATTTACTGTTGGAATTCTATATGCTGCAATTGAAAAAGATGTACCTAGAACACTAACTATCTTTTTCATAACGTTGTATACAGTATTAGCCTTAAGATTTATACTAGAACGAAGACATTACAAAAAACACAAAACCATCTTGGCAAGTACTCAATTTCTAATGTTACCATTCTTGGTTATGTTAATGGGAAACTATATTTCTCCGATAGCGTTTACATATAGAATATTTGATATTGAAATTGATTTATCCGGAGGAAGCTCAATTTATTCTCCATTCAATCTAATATCAATTTCGTTAATTCTTCCTGTAGTGATACTTTCAATCTATTTTGGAAATCATTATTCTGGTAAATGGCCAGCTATTGCTGTAAATAGAAAAGTAAGAAAGGGAAGAAAAATACCCTTTTTGATACATACACTTTATGTTGCTATTTTTCTAGTTGGATTCTTCATAAATTGGCAAATTGACTTTGTATGCTTCCTATTTGTTGTATTTTATGTCATTTATATCTTCAGATATTTCATAATAGCATTTGCAGTAAGATCAAATCAACAAGTTCGTGTCACAACTACAACAGCTCGATCTACAACTGGTAGATCTACACGTTCATCTGCAACAACAAGAAGAACAACTGCTTCTTCATCAAGTAGATCTCGTTCTGGTTCTACTAGAACAACTAGACCAGCTACTACAAGAACAGCTGCTAGTAGAACATCTCGGTCTTCAAGCGTTAGAGTTGATCCAGGTATAGATATCAGACCAGCTCGTTCCAAAACAACAAAGAAAACTTCAACAACAAAAACAGTCTCAAAAAGTATCTTTCCAATTGGTACTCCAAAGAAAGATGAGATGAAGTGCATAATCTGCTATATGGACTTTGATAAAAAAGAAAAGAGAAGAATTATCTTATGTCCAAACTGTCGATATCCAGCTCATGAGGATGAATTTATTAGCTGGTTCAAGACCTCAAAACTCTGTGCTAGGTGTAATCAATCTATTTCTGCAAGGTATGTCAGTAATCCAAAATATAGGATAAATATCAAAATCTATATTGAAAAAGTAATTGAAAAGCTATAAAAATTAGTGTAGCCAATAATTTAAAAACTGAAAAACTATTTACAGTATAGAAGATATAAACTGGGATGATAACATGGCTACTTGGAAACAATTATCTGCTGCATTTTTGCTATCACTTACACTAGTAGGTGTGGCAATTTATTTCTTCATAGAGGATAATGATTTCCTTGGTAAAGTATTCATTTTTGCATCTATTTTTGCCTTTCTTACTCTGTTTGTAATTTTTAGAAGTTTGTTTTATTTAAAGCACAAAGCAACTTTCAATGAAGTATTTTTTGTTCTAATTGTCCCCCTTATTCCAGTTCTTCTAATTCTTACTCAACGCTTACTAGGTATTTATGATTCTTTTATTATTACAACAGTAGAAATAACACCAGATTTTCCAACGTATTTCTTCTACATTAACGCTATGGATTTTGCTTTATTACCATATTATCTGATTAGCAACTTCTTAATATTCCGAACATTTATTCGTTATCCATTTATTAGAATGAAAGGAACAAGTGAAAAAGGAATCCCTCCTAAATTCTTTGGCTTCTTGCTTATTCTTGTTATACCTGCAGTATACATATTAACTTCATGGTTCTATTTTGAAAATCTCTTTCTTGTGATCTTTGGAGGAGTTTACTTCTATTCAGCTTTATTGATGCTGTTTGTCTAAAATGAAAAATAATTATTTTGGTTTCTTTTGTTTGGGGTGCTTTGTTTGAGCTGGGTATTTTTGAGTTGGGATTTTAGTTTTAGGTATTTTATCCTGTTCGACTTCTTCTATTTGAGAAGCTATAGGTGATTCTCTTTCTTTTTTCTCTTTCTTCTCTTCCTTTGGTATAGGTTTTGATTCCATGCTCTCTATATCAGAGAATTTATCCTTATCGTTAGTTGGAGGAATTTCTTCTTTCTTCTCTCTCTCCTTCTTCTCTACAGCTTTAGATTCCATGTTTTCTATATCTTTAAACTGCTCTCTCTTTGGGATTACATCTTCCTTCTTTTCTTTTGTTTTAGATTTCCTTTCTTCAGGAACATATTTTAGATCCTTGGGCTCTTTGATTTTATCCTGTTTTGGAATTTTTGACTTTGGTATTTTTTGCTTTGGAATACTTGTACTTCTTCTAGAGGTTTCCTTAAATTTCTCTCCCTTTGGAGTTTTATCAGAGATTTTTGTTTTTTGTATTTGAGAACTGCTTCTTCTTTCTGAAGCTCTCTTCATTTGTGACTTAGCAGGAATTGAACTTTGTCGACTCCTTTTTTCCTTTTTAGGAGGAATTAATTTACTCTCATCTACTCGTTGTTTTGGTATTTTTTGTTTTGGAATCTTAGAATCATAAGGATATTTTTGTTTTGGAACTTTAGATGAAATTTTTTTCTTCTTATTTTTTTTCGACATATGTAAGTCAAATCCCTTTGTTGCCTTTCTTCAGTATGTTCTGTCCTTGATAACCAAATAACTCCAAAACCTTAATTTCAATGTTTTGAATGCATCTTATTACCGGATATAGTATCTTGTAATTATTCTATATTTATATTACTATTTTATTTATTTAGAAAACTAAATAATAACACTTTTTATAGCGAAAAACGGTAGTTTTTTAATAGTCATTTACAATATAGATAAATTGTAATAAACAAGGAATGGATATTATGAGCGAAGAATTTGAAGAATTATCTATCGATGAAGAAGAAGAAGTTGAAGAAGAAATCATATCAAAGACTCCTGAAAAAGAGAAGACACCAGGTGGAAAGAAGATTAGTGTTTATTTCCAAAGCACAATAGGACCAGCTCCAAAGCAAGAGAAGTTAGTTGTTGCAACTGATGCACCTGTAAGTGACATTAAGTACACAGTTAGCCAGATCTTTGGATTACCAGCAGATGAATTTCATCTCTCACATGCAGGTCGAACCTGTGATTCAGGTGATGTCTTGGAAGACTATGGAGTTGAAGATGGAGATACCATTCTACTTATCCCAGTATCAACTGCAGGATAAATAGAAAGAAATCAATGTCAGAGAAAGTATTTTCTTTCTCTTTTCATTCATTTTTTAAACAAAACTTTATTTTTTATGAACTTATGATCGAATAATAATAGAGATGTGCACAATGAACGATAAACTGAAACAACAGTCAAATTTTTTCAGTGAAACATTTTCTGAAGAAGAAACAAAAAGATTAGATAGACAACTTAGATTACCTGGATGGAATCAAAAAGCTTTGAAGAATTCTGTTGTAGTAATTGCTGGAATAGGGGGATTAGGAACTGAAATAGCTAAAAATATGGCAATGGCAGGAGTAGGAACATTGCATTTAATTGATTTAGATATAATTGAATACTCCAATCTTAACAGACAGATACTATTTTCAGATGCTGATGAAGGGGAACCTAAATCCAAAGTAGCAGCTAGGGCTTTGAAGAAAATTAATCCACATAGTAAGTATGTCTGGCACTATTCAAATCTTGAAGATGTTTCTCCTGAGATTTATGCAACAGCTGATTTGTTGATTGCAGGTCTAGATTCTGTTACAGCAAGATCTGAACTCATTCGAAGAGCTGTTCATTTTCAGAAACCAATGATTGACGGTGGGACTGCAACATATTATGGCCATGTTTATACCTATTTTCCTGGAAAGAATGCTTGTCTTCAATGTGACCCTCAGACTGAAAGAGAAAGAGAAACTCTTGCAGCTTGTACATTGGTAGGGATACCAAGGAAGAGATCACATTGTCTGCTTAAGGGGCAATTATTTTTTGAATCGAAAAATAATAGACCACCAGATACTTCAGTCAAAGAGGAGATGATTATTGTTCTAGATTATGCAAACAACTTAGCTAAAGAGCATTTTTCAGAACAGGGATTATTTACTTTAGATGAAGTTGTAAAAATGGTCGATCAGCATGATCCAACCATTATCACAATTAATGCTGTAATCGCTTCTCTTCAATCACAAGAAGCTTTAAAGATTTTACATCATGTCAAAGGAATCAAACTTGGAACAATAAACACAGACTATGTTATCTACAATGGTTTGGTTGGAAAATTCTTTTACATTGAAAAACCACCTAACAAAAAGTGTATGCTATGTGGTTCTAATGCAACCATTATTGAAGAAGTAACAATTCCAGAAACATCTACTGTAGATATGCTTCTTTCAATCATTAAGAATAAAGATTACAAATATGATCCTGAATGTGAACCATCCTTCTGGTTGATAGATAAAAAAGATCCAGAAGATATTGAATTGGATAAAACCTTGAAAGAACAAAGCATTCGAAACTTTGAAACACTATATGTTACTGGTTTACTAAAAAACAATGAAGAAATAGATTTGTATATTAGACTAAAATTAAGATGAAATCTATTTTCTAATAATTTTGTAACAACTAGAAAAAATAAGGGTGAAACAAAATTAGATTTGCTTCAAGTAAAAATCTTTGTTCCTTTGGATTTTTTCATTTTCTGAATTTCATTATGCTTTAACAATTTCTATAGCTTGTTTACCTCTATCAGTTTCTTCAATCTCGAATTCAACTTCGTCTCCTTCTTTGAGAGCGTTAAAGTCTTCTTTAACTCCAGTTCTGTGGAAGAAAACATCTTCTTCTTCTTCTCCTTCTACATTGACGAACCCATAATTTCGGTCATACATTATTTTCTTAATAACACCTTTCAATTGGATTCCTCCATATTTTTGTTTATATTGGAACATTTACTGTTTCAATCTTAATTAAAAACAAGCACTTAGAAAATTATTACTCTTTTAAAGAACTAAAACAATCCAAATACACTATTTTTAACTTGCATAATTAAATTGGAGTGGAGCTTTATAAATTATGTGCTTAACTCCTCATATTAGAGGTACTAATCCCCTTGTAACAATACATAGTAGATATTATATATCATTCTCTGAAGTTTACCATCATTTTGAGTTTTTTTGTAGATCTCCTTAAAATCCACTTTGTTTCCTGATTTTTCAGTTAAAACAAATTCTTCACTTATTCGAGAATAATGAAAATCGAATTCCACTTCAAAAAATTCTTTTAAGTAGCTGACTTTACCTTCCTCTAAAACATCCTCAAATTCCCAATAAGATATTCCAAAACCAGCTTCAGGAGGATGAACTCCTTGCTTGATTGAATTCAAAACTACTTCTTTATTCTTGCAATTCGGACATTTCAAGATATCAAACAGATTTTTATAATCTTCATCGAAGTCCTTTTTACATTTTTTACAAGTAAATTTCATCTTATTATAATAGGAATGGTGACTTATAAGAATATGTAAAAAATTTTGAATAGCATTTGAAACATTTAAATTTGAGAAATTTTATTTATATAAGATGGATTCTAACATCACATTTAGTCTAGAAATTAGTACAGATTTTTATGATGATAATGTTGTTAAGAAGAATTCAACTGTCCACAGAGTAAAGAGGTAGAGTGGTTTTCTAGGTACTTCTTTCAAATTTCTGAGATTATTATGATCGGTGATCACAAAAGTGTTGAATCCCATTGAAATATGCCACTTAACCGATTGTTCAACAGTCATTACCCCATCACTATATCTAGTGTGAGAATACTGGTCCAAGATAATGTTTCCAAGTGATTCATTATAACCTAGTGGAATGTAAGGTGTAAGGTGATCCCAACTCTCATCACTATAAATTGTGGTTTCTTGTCCAAATTGGTAAGTTAAAACACTTGATGTAATCAGAATTGAAGTAATAAGGAAATAAACTATTAAATGTTGAAAAATCAACTTCAAGTTTATCTTAAACTTCATATTTTAAGGCTAATTCACCTATTTTAAAACAAATTGATTATATCAATATAATAACATAGTTTAATGTTTGAATAAAATTATTAAAAAGGAAAAATGAATGATATTTTGTTAATATCATACTTCTACTAGGATAATTATGCAGCTTTAAGATTAACTGCTTGAGAACCTCTATCGGTTTCTTCAATGTCGAATTCAACTTCGTCTCCTTCTTTCAGATCACCGAAATCACCGGTAACTCCAGATTGATGGAAAAAGATATCTTTATCTTCATCATCACTGGTTTGAATGAAACCAAAGTTTCTATCATACATGATTCTTTTGATTGTGCCTTTCATTTAGCTTTTCCTCCATTTATGTTTCACTTTTAGGAAGTGACATCCAATAAATCTAAAACCTATTAATTTGATGTCGCTAAATCTTGCAAAGAATTAAAACAACCTTAACTAACTAGTTTAAATCTACTTATATTACCTCTGAATTAAGCATAAATAAACTATTTGGTTAGGTAAGTATTGAACTATTCAAGAAATCTTTTGTTACTAATACAGCAAAACAGTCATAAGTATTTGAGCTTTGAAATATCTATGACATCCTTTTATCCTATAGATAAAGCTGTACCTGACGTTCTTACTTTTAATGGTATTAAAATTCGACAATTGAAAGCAACTGATAATGAGCTAGATTACAAAGCTGTTATTGAAAGCGGCTTTAGACCAGAAGGTTTTCCTAAGGAAGAAAATCTTAAACAAATTTCACGTCATGAACAAGACCATGATAAAAAAATCGAGTTTGCTTTTACAATTCTAGATATAGAGGAAACAATTTGTTATGGATGTATTTTCATCAAACCTATTGTACCATTTCTTAAATTTGCTTTCTTTAATGATAGACTCTTTGAACACTGGGATTTAGAAGAAAATGATCCTGGTGTTTCTTTCTGGATAACTCCAGCAGGATGGAAGCTTAATCTTTATGATAAAATACTGAAAGAATTACCTAGGTGGTTTGAGGAAGAATGGCCTTACAAGAAATGGTATTTATTAGGTATGAGCCCTTCAGAAGAAGAAATAAAGGAAGTAGAAAAATTAAAACTAAAACAAAAATTTCTTTTCCAAATGGAAGAACAAAAGTACATTTTATGGAATCTCTTCTAGAAGAATTCAATAAAATATACATCTCTTCCATGGAACTGACGATATAACTGTTCCCTTGAAATTTGCTGAATATAAAGCAGAACATCTGCAAAATGCTTCATATGCTACGTTTAAGGATGAGGGACATTTTATGTTTATAACAAAATTTGAGGAAATTCTCACAAAGGTAGTTAGTTAGTACAGTAATCCCATTTACAATATTTATTCAAATTTATTTTTAATAGAAAAGAGAAAATAGTGTTTTTATTTTGATATGTATATATAGTCTGAAATTCCTTTCCTAATTATATCAATAGTATATCGGTAGTGAAATTATTGGATAGAAAACTACTCAAAGAAAAAGAAAGAGAATTAAAAGAGGAAGTAAGAGGTAAACCATATCATAAAACCATAGTACCTAAACTTCGATTTGTGAAACAAGTTTTCAAGCTAGTTTTCGAAGGTATTAAATCAAATAGACCATTTAGTTCTAAGAAAAAAACAAATGTGGAGTTAGAAACTAACTAAGGTCCCAAAAAGAAAAAGCTTATTTACATAGTTTATCCATTAGACCGAATCCTTTAGCAGAATCAATTGGATTAAAGTATTCATGAGCTTCTAAAATTTCTCCATTTTCAGCAAAGTAGAAAATAAACAGATAATCATTTTCATAATAACCAGGACCATTTTTTAATTTGAGCTTTCCATTAAACTTCACTGCTACTATATTGGGATCTTCAAATGGCATGATTTCATCAATAGGGAATTTTACTTCACTAAAATTTTTTGAAGCATTATTATAGCCTTCAAGTATATTCTTTTTACCTACAGTTTCAGGAGGAAATAAACCTGAGTGATATGGAAAAACAATTTTTCCATCTTCAGCGAATAATTCAGAAACCCCCAACATATTTCTTTGCTCGAATAGATTAACAAATTTATGAACAGTTTTGATATTTCTTTCTCTCGACAAGTTTTTCACTAAATATTGTTTACGTGATAAAGTTATCTTAAGAACAGCTGTTATACAAGAAATGTAAGATTGTCTTAAGATCTACCTACTTCTAAGTTTTCTAGCTAAGAAACAGTAAGTGCCATAGTTTTTACCTTCTTTTTTATATTTGACTTTATCATGTATTATCTCCCAATCCCATTTGGATTCTTCTAACGCATTTCTTAACAAACCTTCTCTTAGTGAGACACTACCTATATATTCATCAGCATATGGAACCTTGAACTAAACCAAACCCCCAATTTTTGTGTGCTCAATTATTTTATGCAAAATGTCTAGTTGTTCTTAGAGATTTAGAGAAAAGAATCTAAAGGTTTAGTTTTATGCATCATTGGTTCTACTTTTTATCATCTTTCTAGATTTCTTTCCTTTTCAGGTTCTTTCTTCTTTACAAAAACAACTAATGATCTCTTACATAAGAAAACATTAGAACTACTCAACATCATACTTCTGTCTAAATGAAAAAGTTTGAGTAAAAAGCGTTTGAAGTAACGTAAAGTTGCTCTAAGTGTTGTATCAGGCTTATACTTGTCTTTAAACAAAATTTCTGATATGATCACTTTGAAAAACCATTCTGTATTTATGTTCAGAGATTTAAAGAAAATGTCGAAATTACCCTTTTTTAGGTTAAAAACTACATGAGAATTGAATTCTTCAAAAATAATCCCATGATTGAAGAGTTTGCGATTCAAATGTTCGATGCTATCTTGTTTGTATGGTACAGTGATAATAAATAAGCCACCAACCTTAAGAGCTGAAAAATACTTTAGAAAAAGCTTTCTCCAATCTCGTAGACCTACATGTTCGAATAACTCATAAGCTAAAATCTTGTCGTATTTATCACTTTCTGGTATATAGTCAAAGACATTTGTCTTGATTGAATTTAGTTTTGAATCTATAACATCAAGACCTAAATAATCTATTTTGTCGAGTAGTTCAGCAAAATTTGAATTAAGTTGATTTTCTCCTGTACCACAACCAAGTTCAAGAACTGAATCATCCTCATCTATATATTTTGAAAGTTTGCTATATCTCATACTCATATAGTATCACATTTTTTGTTTGCTGTATATACTGAACCCTACTCATCTATATATTTTAAAGTCTATATATCTCTTATTATCTCTTTTTCTCCTCTTTTTTCAGAAACAATAGCCTTAGAATGCAGGAAATTTTTTAACCTTATATTAAGGTTTACTTCCGAGAAGGGAGACATTACAAAAAGGTAGATTCTTATTTGATAGCTGTTTTCATCAAGATTTCTGCAACTTTGGACTTTTTCCCACCAAAAGTTTTTAAGAAGTAAGAAAGGACTTATTTCTAGTAAGTTTAATTACAACTCTGGGGGTTCAAAACTGACAGAATCATTAATTTCTATAGATGAAGATAATCTGCCGGATAGCAAAATCAGAGGTATTTATCAAACTGTTTTCATGATTCAAAAAATCATTATAGTTCATCATGAAACCAGTCTTCCAGTAATGGATAAGGATATTGAACTTACTGTTCCATATGATGCAGCAATGATCTCAGGAATTCTACAAGCTATCTCAACAATTGGGCAAGAAATGATTGGAAGGCCAACTGGTTTCAAGAAATTGCAATATCATGGATTTGTGGTTACAGGGGCATATTTTGATGGTTTTTCTATTTATGTTTTTTCTGAAACAGAACTAGTCAAAGAAATAGAAGAGGGGATGCAAGACTTAATTAAATGGTTCAGTAGAACATTTAAATCTCAGAAAGATAATTGGGATGGCAACTTAGATCTCTTCATAACTAGTAGTGCTATTATTGAAAGTAAACTCTCTCAAGATCTATTCTTGTGGCTGCTATATCCTTTCCAACAATCTAAAGATCAAAATCTGGATAAAGGAAAATTATCGAAACTCGGAAAAATAATATTTACATGCATTGATAAAGAGAGGAAATGCACATCCGCACGAATTTTAGATTATTTTAATTCCTATGCAGAAGAAGATATACTATATGAGATATTCAATTTGGTTATTAATGGATATATAGAAACTACAACTGAAGATTAATCATCCACAATCATTTAAATTGAATTGTCACTTGAACAATTTTAAAATATTAATATGAGTATAATATTAGTTAAGAGAAACAAAGGTAGACACCAATTGAATTACGAACAAATCCTTCAAGATGTTTTTATGATAAGGAAAATACTTGTAGTTCAACATGAACAGTGTTTACCAATCTTTGAGATGGATATGAATAGTCAGATAAGTTTGGATCCTTCATTAATATGTGATGTTTTACAAACACAAGATCCTTCAAACGTTGAAACTATCAGCTCAACAGCTAATTTACTCAAAATCAAGTATTATGGATTTATTGTTCTTTCAACAAGCTATGGATCTTTTACAGTTTATTTCTTTGCTGAACGAGATTTACAGAGTGGTTTTGAAGAAAAACTTAGTGAATTAGTACAATGGTTTGATTTAGTCTTTGGATTTGATATCTCAGAAGGAGAATATTCCCAAGAATTCTCAGATTACTATAAAATCAGTATTATGGATGAAGTAACAGAACTGTTCCATTTATGGCTGCTCTATCCACTTGAGGTAGACATTCAGAAACTTGCTGAAATTGAAAGTGAAAGCACTATTCTACGAGGTATACTAGCCCATTTTGCTGAAAACAAGCAAACTTCTATAATGAGACTACTTGATGAGTTAAAAGAATTTTCAAGGAATGAAGTCTTAGGGTTATTGTTTAAGTTAGTTGAGAAAGATTTTGTTATCACCAGTACTTCTGATCAATTTACACAGACTTTTTTTGAACTTGATAAAAATAAAGTTTAAACTTCAGCAAGTTGAAGAAGAATGCTTAATTGATACTTTGAATAAGTATAAATAATAAAAAATGAATTAGTTCAACATTAGAAGAAATATCTATGAGGGGTTTCTTTCTTGCAAAGAAAAGTGTATAAAATCAGATTTTATTCTATTCTTGCTATTGTAATTATTAGCTTATCACAGTATCAAGAACCAGTATTATCCCAAATCCTAAATCCAGCAAATGAAGATTTAATAATAGGTAATCAAATCGATTCTGTTTCTTCTTTTGGTAGTGAAATTCTCTATGTTACAATTAACAATACAACAGATACAGGAACAAATTTCAATGGTAAAGATAT
>MEHH01000049.1 GCA_001940755.1 Candidatus Heimdallarchaeota archaeon AB_125 | reverse complement strand
ATTTAGGAGTAACTAGAGAGGTATAGTTTAGTCGATAAAACTCACTTGTGTACTCGTGATTATTTCCTCTCCAAACTGAATAAACTGATTCAGGAAAATCTATTGAATGGTTTCTCTCATCGTTTATTTCATAAAAAATATCCACTTTAGGAAGTCCTTCTTCTCTTTTATAAATCACCATAAATTGTTCAAACGGTTCAATGTATTGAACTCTGACATCTCTATTATGAGCAAGAATCTCTTCCCAGTTCTCTTTTCCAATGTTTTCAACAGGTGTTCTGATTAGTCTGAAGTTTGTTGAATTTTCAGAATTTGTAACAACATAAAAGTAGTCATCTTTATGAGAGATGATATATTCATGTTCTTCTTCTCGCGGATAAAATATTTTGAATTTACCAAGAGGTTTGTTAAGATCTAGAAAACGAATCTCTGAACTCAGAGTAGATTCTGATTTCATAAAGAGAAATTTATGATCTCTACTCTTCCAAACCGATACTCTTCTTTCGATATCATGTTCTTCAAAGATAACCACATCACGTTCTGGTAGATCCCCTAAAATATGTCTCTTGAGCATGTAAGGTCTTTGAGCTTCATCTCTTACATTGTAAAAGATAGTACTATCATCTCCCCATTCAAAATTCCAACCTATATTTTCAATCCCAGGGGAATAGGTTTCATTAGTTTCTAAATCTTTGATATTGATAAAGAATTTCTCATAGCCAGTAGTATCAACCGAATAAGCTAGAAACTTTTGATTAGGACTAATCTTAAAGGTTCTAAGTTTATAATATTCGAAGTCCTTTGCTAATTCATTTAGATCAAGGAGTACTTCCTCTTCAGCATCTAAGTTTTGATGTTTTCGACAGTATATCTTATATTCCTTACCTTTAACATCCTTGTCATAATAATAGTAGTCCTTGTATTTGTAAGGAACACTTTCATCATCTTCTTTAATCCTATTTTTCATCTCGAGAAAAAGCTCCTCAGTAAAAGCGTTTAGATGCTTTGTCTTCTCTTTAGTATAGTCATTTTCAGCTGTTAAATAGTCAATTACTTCTTGATTTTCTTTGAATCTTAACCAGAAGTAATAATCATCTCTTCCTACTCCATGAATCTCGAGTTTTTTCAATTCTTTCTTTGCAATAGGAGGTTTGGTTACTTCACTCATAATGTATTCTAAATTTAAGATGATAATAAGAATTTCTTATGGTAAAAAATGAAACAAGTGTTTCTATTTATTTCGTTTCTTCTGTTTCATGTACAGCAAAACAAAACATGAAATAACTACAATGAACGGTATTCTATAAGTTAAAATTCTAAGTGTTAGAGGATTCTCATTATAGTTTATCGTATAATTATCATTTATCACTTCTAGAAAGACACTAGCAGGACCGATAATTTCCTCATATAAATTTGCTTCACCTTTTCCTATAATTACTTCATAATATCCCTCTGGTAGCTTAAGAATTGTTGGATCATAAAGACGAAGTCCAACTGTTTTAGACATATTAGTTTGACCAGGGGGAAAACTGTAATCTATTACTACTAGAAGACAGAATTCATTTATACGTTGATACTCTAAAGAATTATTATTCAGAACACAGTCTATTCCTGACCACCAGAGACAACTGGAACCAAAAGATATTGAAATAGGAGTAATATAAGTATTTGTTACAGTAAAATTAACTGTAAATGTAAATGAAACTGATTCATCGTTTTGAGATGTTATTTCCCAAGTTAAAAGATATGGTGTTAAACTAATTACATCTTTTCGTTGAGATTCACCAAATGTTCTAGTTATAGAACTGGATATCCCCATTAGGATTAGAAATAGGAAGAAGTATGTAAGAAAAGCATTTGTTTTCCTCAAGGGTTATCATAGAAATAGATTACCAGATAAAATTTAAGATTTTCGTATAAAATACCTCTTGTCTTTTCTTCTTTTTGATGAACGTTGTATTAGACTAGCTAACATTATGATTGCTAATAAATTATACAAGGTAACATCAAAATTTGTTTTACTTATGTCTATTTGTTTCCATTGACTTCTTTTTGGATTGTATTCCCAAAGGTCATTAAATATTGAAGTATATGGGTTTTCATTACCTCCAAATAAAATTATCCTCTCTGCTTCCTCATGATAAACCATGGAGAAAGTCATTCTCTCTCCTGGATTTGGCTCAGTACTTATCTCATTCCACTGATTGGTTTCTTCATCAAATTCCCATGTATCCCCTCTGCAATCAAAATTGAACCAATTTAGCCTTCCCCCAAACATTACAATCTTTTCATTAACTTCATCATATGCTATATCATGCCAATACCGAGTAGGTGGAACTGGATCAGTGATGAGTTCAGACCATTCTTTACTTAAGCAATCGTAAATCCACATATCGTTATTTACCGTATCAGACACATTGTAAGCGTGCCCAGCAAATAGGACTATTGATTGTTTCTTTGTACTATATACCATTCTATGTCCATATCTTTGAGTTGGGAATACAGTTGTATTTAGTTTAGTCCAAGTATCATCATTAACATTGAAAATCCATGTTTCCTCAAAATAACCAAATTGCCAATGACCGCCAAATAACACAATTTCTTGATTAACTTCATCAAATACCAATCCAGCGTCAGCTACAAAACCTGGAGTGTTCACTGTTTCAATTTTACTCCATTCATAGGTGTTCAAATCTAATTCCCAAGTATCATTGAAGAAATAATCTTGATTTATTCCACCAAAAAGAATAACTCTCTCTTTTGTTGGGTCGTAAACCATAGCTGGAGTATTTCTATCACCAGGACCAATAGAGGATTGCACTTCTGACCAATGATTTTCTGAATAGTTATACAACCACGTATCGTTGAGATAACTCCCTTCTACATTATTATTGTCTTTCATTCCTCCAAAAAGAATGATATCTTCATTTACTGCATCATATAACATGTTATGACCACTTCTAGCAGTTGGTACAGCAATATCATCTAGAATCATAGAAGAAACTAAGGAACATGACATTAGAGTAAATGATAGAATTGAAAAAACAACAAAAAATAGATTTGCTTTCTTCATAGAATAATCCTCATATTATAAATTCAGTTTTCATATACACTTATATTGGTTTGTAGAATGAGATGAATAGCAGATGATTGGAATTGCTGATTATTTAGACAAACAATTACGTGATTATGGTATTAAAGAAGATTTATCCATTCTTGATTTTGGATGTGGTCAAGGAAATTATACTATCCCTATAGCTCAAATCGTAGGAGGGAATGGTAAAGTATATGTTATTGATAAAGATAAAACTAAGTTAAATCAGCTGCTTGTAATTGCCAAGAAGGTTAAAGTTGATAAAACAATTGAAATTCTAGAATCAGAAGGACAGTTTGATTTTGATTTATCTTCTGAATCAGTAGATTTAGTGATGCTTTTCAATGTTTCTTGTTGTATCATCGGTCAGGACAATTATCCAGAATTTCAGAAATTAATCCACGAACTCCACAGGTTAACAAAAAAAGATGGAAAACTCATTATTGGAATAAAGGAAGGAAAAACCATGTTAAACAGGGTTGAAACAGGAATACCCTTAATCAGCAAAGAATTCAAACTTGATAAGAAAGAAAAAGGCAAATACCTTGATGGTGAAAAATTAAGAAATGGAATATTCTATTCACTAACTAAGAAATAAAAAGAGAAACTACATGATTCTCAGCTTTTATTCTTAATTTAGCTATAGTCAAAAATCTATGTTCATATACTAGTACAACTAAATTTTTTACTGTTCGTGAACTAGTATTATTTAGTAAGCAGAGAATAACAGTTTGAGTGATTCGATTGAAACTTTCAAAAAACAAACAAAAATTTGTTATTGGAATATTTATAGCAATATTATGTTCTTCATCTGCAACAGCATCATATTTTATTTGTGATTTTCTGAATCCAGACTTTGCATTCCCCCTCTCTCCTTTTGAATGGGATTTTAGTTCTACAGTCAAATTATCTGTACAAATGGAAGAACGGTCTAAACATTTACTATCTGTATCAGTATTCACAGGTACAATTGATGAAATAAGAATAGATGGAAAATATGTTGCTATAAGTACAGCACCTGTATATCTGTTCAATGATACTTTCTGTGCATTTAGAACTTGGTATAATATTCTAGATGGAGAGTGGTACTTAGACTATCAAGAGAAGGGAATAGGTACGTCACTTCCTATAATAATACAACCAAATAATCTTACATCTTTACATATTGCTCTAAGCAAAGATATTAGTGCGATGTATAACATTACGGAAGGGAGTTTTAATAATCTTGATTACATCGAAATAGGAACTTTTCATTACTGGATCTGGCATATCTATGAAGATGGTACAAATATAATTTTCGATTTATATGATAACATAGTAAGTATACATTATTCCATTATAAGAGAATATCAATCAACAGATCACACTTTTGGAGTTGCGAAAGGTTCTTTACGAAAAAACAGATGGGAATATATGTGTTATACGGACGAAATCATGCAAAATTACACTTTAGCAGCTTCTGAATACTTAATGAGTCTTTATCTACAGCAATAGGTCGATTAATATGAAAAATGATACTAAAGATGATGATTTAGAACATCCAACAACACTCAAGATATATCTGCTTGTACGGTCTAAACATCCCCAAGATGTAGGTGTAAGAGAAGTTCAACGAGAACTTGATCTAAAAAGCCCTAGCATAGCTAGTTGGCACCTGGATAAATTAGAAATAGCAGGGCTTCTAGATAAGTTGAAATCAAACAGGTATAAATTATCAGAAGTTGAAGAAACTAGGAGAAAATTGCAAATACCACTGAAAACTTCCGTAAAACTCTATAGAGGGCTGTTCATTCCACCGATTTTCCTTCTCTTAGGATTCTTGATTACTATGAGTATTCTTACAATTATTTTCATGTTTGTTAACACTACTATTGCTGCTTTTAATGGAACTTTTGGATTAGTTGGGGGAGTAATAATTTGTCTTATCGAGTATAGAAGAGTTGTTTCACAAATAAAGAACTATACTCAAAAACCAGAAGAATGAAACTTATTGATCCACTTTGATTGAAAATAAATTAAAATAATTTAGTGGGGATGCCATTCGACATTCCCTTCTTCATCAATTGTAGCCCCAGCATGTCTTAAAGCCCAACAACTTATGACTACACCAACTGGTAAACTAGCTGGATGCCTTGCTGCAAATTCCATGTGAACATCTAATACTGATGGTCCTTCACCAAGACCCATTGCACCGATTTCTAGTTTATTCAAAGTTGTTAAAAGTTCCTTTTCAATTTCAGAAATTTTTGAATCTTCATGATATTCAAACAATGGTCTAAGAAGAGCTTTCTTGGCAAGGTTCATGCACATGTCTTCTCCACCACCAACGCCAACGCCAACTGCATAGGGAGGGCAAGCCAGAGGACCAGCAGCTGCTAAAGCTTCCACGACAAATTCCTTTACACCTTTGATGCCTTTACCTGGTGGTATCATTTTCATTTTACCAACATTGGAACTTCCACCACCTTTAGGCAAAGCTATGATTTCGCAATCTTCTCCTTCAACTAAATCGAAATAAAACCATGGTACAAATCCTCTTATTCCTACATTGTTCTTAGTATTTCCTTCAAACATATCAACTGCATTTGGTCTGAGTGGAACATCTTCAGTTGCTCTCTTAGTGGCTTTGATAAGAGCTGTTTTTACCTCAGATCTAATTGGAAACTTATCACCAATTTTAACAAAAAAGGAGACTAATCCAGTATCTTGACACATTGGTTTGCTGAATTTCTCTGCTAAACCTACGTTTTCATTAATAGCAATCAATTGGGATTTTCCTAGACTCCCCTCAGTTTCCTTTTCACCGGTAATCAATGCTTCTTTAACTTCACTTGGAAGTATTGTTGCTGCAATTTTAAGCAGTTTAGCTGCTGTATCTTCTACTACTTGTGCAATATCCTTCATCCTTTTACAACTCCTTAAGAATCTTTTCCTTATTAGCTTCAATGTTTTTCTTTGATTCAGCTGTAAGATTGCCACCTTGAGCATCAATTGTAACTGTTAGTGGTCCAAATTCTTCAACCTCATACACCCATAAGCATTCATATAAGACCATTGATTATCAGAAAAACAATTAGATTTAAAATCTTCTTATATCTACAGCCGAGTTTCAAGGTTCAGAAAAGTTGGCATTAATCTAACCA
This sequence comes from Candidatus Heimdallarchaeota archaeon AB_125, assembly GCA_001940755.1. Taxonomy (GTDB): domain Archaea; phylum Asgardarchaeota; class Heimdallarchaeia; order Heimdallarchaeales; family Heimdallarchaeaceae; genus UBA460. The sequence goes on along the minus strand of MEHH01000049.1, from coordinate 6,195 downwards.
AACTTATATAAACGAAGTTATAATGAATTCCAATTTGATATAATATAAGCCCAAATTTCATTTTCAGGTATATCTTGAGGTGATTCGGGTATTAATTTCCATATTTGATGCTGAATATCATCAATTAAATTATTCAATAGTTTGTTTTGAGATGGAAAAACAAAAGTTCGTTTCATTTCTTTTCTTACACTCCAAATATTTTTTCCAAGTATTGAACCTATTCCTAGAAAAACAACCTTCCAATTGTTATTTCCTGTATAATCAAAATAGAGTTGCTCATTTTTAATTTGAAACCTTTGTTTGATATTACTATCTAAGGAACTAGGTAAGATATTTGTCCAATCATTTAATAATTGAATATGGCTGTGTATCCATCTAGTAAAAACTTGCCAAATCTGTCTATACTCAAAAAGTATAGCAAATAGTATTTTTGTGTTGAAATCTCCATCTGCATTTCGAAAATTGTATTGGGGTTTTAGTAGATTTATTTGTCCCTCTGGAACGCCTAAATAAATGAGACGTTTTTTCCAAGCTTCAGCAATGTCATTTGATTGGCTTAACTCGACTCCTCTAACATTTATTTTTATCGGAAACTGGAACAGAATTTTACTAAAGGAAGGACGTTCTTCAAAAAATTTGTTCATGTCCAATTTAATTCCAATCCATTGTTCTCTTTTGCTATATCCACCCATACTAATTGGAATCATTGTCTGGCTATCAAGGAAGATGAGAGGTCTAATCAAATGAGCATTGTGATTGAGATTATACCCATCAGGTATTTTATAAGGAGGGGGTAAATCTCTTACTATTTTCTGAAACCAATTGGAATCTTCTTGAAAATTATTCCAGACATTATCTACTTCACTAATTTCAATCATTTCATTAGGTAGCAAATTCCCAAAATACCTATTTTTCAAGATTACCCAACCACTTACTGAAGAAGAACCTTCGAGTATTCCCCTTAGTTGAAATGCTTTTTCAAGAGAATAGGATGTTTGCCAATGCTGATGAAATGTATATGGCACTATACTTTTACTATTAAAATATTTCAAAAGTTGTTTTTTTGTTTTTTGACTAAGATTATTTATTGTTTCCAAACAATGAGACATTCTTCCGCAATCAAAAATAGAAAGCTCTTCAAACAATCCTTCACTACAGCTTCTCATTATCTCGAAATAAATGGATTTGTGCATTTGATTTAATTTTCTAATAACATCGTCTGAAGAAGTATTCATATCGATTTCCAATGGTTCTAAATCTTCTAATGCCGATTTAAAAATTCTTTCTAGTTTCAAATATGCCTTTTTTTGATCTACAGATAATTTTTCATTAGAGTTAACCATTTTTAAAACTGAATTAAAACCCTCAATTTTCATTATAAGTTTTCCATTTTTCTCCAATACAAAATTTGGTAAGAAAAAATCACTATGTATCTTAGTATTTACGAATTTATTTACACCTTTTTCTACTATCTTTGTTTTAAATTTTATTTCATGGACAACTTCATCTATTGTTGTAAAATAACCTTTCTTCTTTGTCATTTTATGAGCATTTCCATGCTGCATTAACGAAATTAGCTGGTTCTGCTTTATTCCTCCTTCTAGAATTTGATTAATTTTATTCAGAGAAAGACCGGTATCTATTATGGCATTTCGAAGATTGCCTGATTTGATTTTTATGTTAAAGTTATAACCAATCCCTGAAGTAGTAAATTTGTACTTATTGCTTAAATCTAATATTATTTCACTAGCTAAATCGGATGTGATATGGTAACTAATCAGTTGTTTAAGTCTGATGGATAGAAAATGGTCTATATCGTTACAGATTTGAGATGTAAATTTCGAATTCTTATTTGTTCTAATGTAATCAAAAAATCCACTTAAATCATCTCCTACTTTCATTTCAATTGTTTTTAGACTATACTTTATGTTTTTATTGTTACTAAATGAGGAGAGTAAAATATCATCGAAACCATTGGAACTTGAGAATTTACCTTTTAACTCTTTAATAAGAACCTCAACATATGACTTATTAGTTTCAGTATCATGCCATAACCTTCGTATTGAGTCATGCTCGAAGTGTAATTTGATATATGCTTTGAGAAATTTTTCTGCAGAATGTGTGCTTGAGATTCCGTGTACTCCACACTTTGTAAGAAGAACACGAACATAAGATTCTGCTTCAATTTTTTCTAGGTGGCACAAAAAGTTCTTCAAATCATTTGAAAAATTACTAGATTTCAGAAGTTTATATTTGCCTTTTTCTGGATTATTATACAAATTCAGATAAAATTTTGCTAACTCCTTAATGTTTTGCGCACTTTTTTCATTAAGAATTCCAAAAACAATATTCAAACTCTGTAAATCATCCAGTAGGAGTTTTACCCAGTCATTAGATTTTAAAGAAGTTTCAATTCCTGTTTTCTTGATTGCGGATCTTAACATCTGTGATTCTTTAAAACGTGTTTCTATAACATGAACAAGATGTTCTTTTAATGGTGGATATTCTATGATAATCTCATTTTGAGTGCTGTTTTTCTTTTGAATAAATTCGGAATTGATATTTTTTTTATTACTCTTAATTAAACCAAATTTTTGATAATTGGGATCCCTTTTGCTCAGTTTTTGCAAGGTTTTTTTTATGTTCTTGATCTTATTCAATTCCTCTTGAATATCTGATTGTAGATCTTTTAAGCTGATTTGTATACTGCTTTCCTCTGCCTTTGACTCAGATTCCATGGTTATTACTCAGTTATAATATGAGATAAATCATATTTAAACCAGTAAAAAATGAGAAATTAATCGATTAAGATTATTTATAGATTATTCTTTACTTTAAATCTATAAACCTTGTATAATCTTATCTCTGTTAGCTTCTATTTTCCTGATACTCTCTTCAGTTAAGTTTCCACCATGAGCATCTATTGTGACAGTCAAAGGACCAAACTCTTCTACTTCGAATACCCATAATGATTCTGGCATTCCAAATTCTTCAAACCAGAAAACATCCTTTACTTTCTTAATTTTATCAGCTGCCAGTAAAGCTGCTCCACCAGTAAAATATCCATAGATACATGTTTCTTCTTTACAAGCTTTGGTTGTTCTTTCTCCCATTCCACCTTTACCAATAATTAATCCTGGACGAAATGTTTTGATGAATTCATCTTGGAAGATCTCCATTCTAGCCGACGTGGTTGGACCTGCTGCAACAACAATCCATTCTCCTTGCTCATTCTTCTTCATTACAGGACCACAATGAAAAAGACCAATGCCTTGAAAATCTACTGGAGGTTGTTTCCCTTCTTTGTGTAACTCTAAAGCTTTTAGATGTGCTTCATCACGGGCTGTTACAACTGTTCCAGTGATATATACAATATCCCCTATCTTGATTTTTTTAAGTTCTTCAGGGGGGATAGGTGTATTCAAATGATATTCCATAAGCACCCTCTAGAATAAGCCTATTTAACTTTTCGAAGGGGACTTAACACCTTCAAACACTAGTGAAAAATATAAACAAGTTATTCAATAACATATTAACTGAAGTGAATCTACTGACATCAATAACTGAAATCATCAATTCTGTTGCGCAACATATCAAAGAAGCTGATAATGTAGTTATTTTCACTGGAGCAGGTATTAGTGTACCCAGCGGAGTTCCAGATTTTCGCTCGCCAGGAGGTTTATGGGACAAATATGACCCATATGAGGTTTCCACACTGAGAGCATTCAAGAAAAAACCTGTGAGGGTTTGGGAATTCTTCAGAGATTTGTATGAAAACTTTGGAGACACTAAACCTAATGTTGCTCATTTTTGTGTTACTGAAATTCAAGAAATGTTTGGAACTGATAAAATTCACATTGTAACACAGAATATAGATGGTTTGCATATAAAATCAGGTTCTAAAAATGTTTACGAAGTTCATGGAAATGCAGAACTTATGCATTGTATCAAATGTTCATTTGAAGAAGAACTGGATGAGGATAAACATTTGAAAGTTCTTCCATATCCTGAATGTCCAAAATGTGGAAAACCTCTGAAACCTAAAGTAGTACTTTTTGAAGAACTCTTAGATCCATCTATAATGCGTGAAGCTATGAGATTAGCAGTTAAAAGTAACATAGCTATAGGGATTGGAACAAGTTTAGGTGTGTTTCCTGCAGCTGATATAGTACTAGCTCCACCTCCTTCAACAAAGAAAGCTATTTTCAATCTGACACCAACATATTACGATCACCTTATTCATTATAGAGTAAAAGGAGATGTTGTTGAGACACTGCCTTGGTTAGTTGAAGCTTTAAAGAGTGAAAATCAATAATGTTTCATTTTATTTAAACATTATTTTAAATTTAACCATACAGAAAGTTTAAAGTATTGAAATCGATAATTTAATGTCGTAGGGTAGATTAAAATGTCTTTTGAAGAAAACAAACAAATTGAAGAAGAGAAGCAAGAAAAAACCGAATATATGAGTGAATTACAAAAGGAAGTTGAAGAACAAAAAGAGGAAATTAAAGAACAAAAAGAGAAAATTGAAGAACAAGAAAAAGAAATAATAAAACAAGAACCAGAGCCAGAACCAGAGCCAGAACCAGAAGTAGTCAAAGAGGCACCTGTAACAGCTGTTCCTCCTGTAGATGAGAAGAAGAAAAAAGAAGAACGAATAGTCTATCTTCACATCGATGTAGATTTGTGGCGAACAAAGATGCACAAAGAGGAGTGGGGTATCAGACTAGATGCTCAAAGATCTCAAAAAGATCGACAATGGACTCGAGATATGGATCTTGTAGGTGAAGTTAAAGTTGCTGGAGAAGATTATGGCCAACTCGCAATCAGAGAGAGTCTTTGGAAAAATAAAGATACCCTTGAGAGAAGATTTGTTATGAAACTCTTTTCTCCAAGTGGTTATTGGCGAGGTAGTATTGAAAGATTACAAGGTGAAAGTTTAGCTAATTCTCATGCTATTGGAGAACCAAGTCCAGCTTATGTCTGTATATTCAAGCATACCCGCAATCTCTATAGGATACGTAGATTAGCACATTTTCCACGTTTTCAAGGTCAAATATTTGGTTTCAGTTACTTAGATGAAAACGATATTTTCCGATCATTTGTCATTGACGATAAAAGAATTAGATTCGGGTCAGATTGGGTAATAAAAAACATCCACAACAAAGTTGTAGCAAAGATTAATGGAAAGTTTTTGAATGTAGGTGGAAGATTCAAAATTGATATTTTTGAAGAAAAACTTGCTAAAGATAAAACATTCTATAATATGTTAATACTTTTCAGTTCAACACTTCGATTCTACAGAGATATTAAGAAGAACATCAAGAAGTCAATCAAAGAGTTGAGAATTACAGACGCAGAAGTTAAACTAGATGATAGTGAATCAAACCTTTATCTAAACCCAAGAAAGCTTTCAATTTAGCTTCTCTTAATTTTTCTTTTTTTCAAAAACTACTGAATCTTTGAATTGACAGTATTTTTATATTTAAATCAAGTATATAAAACGGAGGAAGAATGATGCCCAACAAAGTTAGAATATTCTTTAGAGTAGCTTTTGATCTAATTCTTGAAGCAGATCAAAAGATTGAGGATAAAGAATTGTTAACCTTTCTTAAAGTCAATCCAAAGAAGGAAAATGAGTATAGGGCATCACCAAGAAATTACTTCAAAATCATTCAAATACTGGAAAAAGAAGGTTTTGAGATAGAATCGTCAATTCTGCAAGATAGTAATCTCTCTCAATACTATCTTGATAAATTCAAAGTAAAACTAACCTTGAGAGATTATCAAGAAAGAGCTTTGAAAGAATTTCTAGATTATGATGGAAAAGGAATCATAGTTCTTCCAACAGCAGCTGGAAAAACTGTGATTGGACTAAAAGCAATTGCAAAGCTAAAGCAAAAGACAGTGATTATAGTTCCTACAAAGAATCTACTGTATCAATGGATTGATCATTTAACAAAATATGCTTCTCTTACACGAGATTCAATTGGTCAACTTGGGGATCAGATAAAGGAAATCAAAGATATCACTGTTACAACATATGATAGCGCTAGATTAAATCTAAATCAATTAAGAAAGAATTTCAATTTTGTAATTCTAGATGAAGCACATCATGCAGGAGCAAAAGAGACATTAAAAGTACTAGAAGGGCTTCCTTCAGCTTATCGACTTGGATTAACAGCTACTCCA
>MEHH01000048.1 GCA_001940755.1 Candidatus Heimdallarchaeota archaeon AB_125 | reverse complement strand
ACGTTTAACGTTATGAGATTCTTCTCTCCAAGCCCCAACATTCTTACTGCATGTTTGAGTGAGAAATGGGCATCAAAAGAGGTTAACACTACTAACTTCTCTGGATGTTCAAATCCTTTCAAACCTTCTTTCGCAAAGTCAAATCCCTCCTGCTCAGCTTTCCAATGCAAAGCAAGATACAAAGCTTCCTGATTAGCATAAGTTCCTGAATACATAAAAGTTCCATCAGAACCAGCTTCTAATCTGAAAAGAGAACAAAGAGCTTTAACGCAGAGTTCTTCTAACATAGCTCCACCAGGAGAAACATACCAATCGGTTACTCCTTGATTATACTCTAAAGCTAGTTTTGCTCCAATCATTGCTCCATCTTCTGGGATATCATTGAACATTGATAAGAAACCTGGATGGTTGTATTTCATTAGATGGGGAAGTAATCTCTCATCTAGCATTTGATTGAGGTTCTCTACTGAAATTCCTTCTTCTTGAAAATTAACCAATGGTTGTAAATCTTCCATCACTTCTGATGGAGATGCACCTGAGAAGATGCGGGTATTATCTTTACTTTGCATGATTTAACACTCCTCACGAAGATTTAAAGATATATTATTCTACTGTAAAATAAAAGTACTGCAAAAAAGCTATCTGGATAGAAAAAAATGGTAGATCTGAACATCATTAATGGAAAAGTGTTTGTAGAAAAAGAGCTAATTGAGACGGGTTTAAGCATAGACAACGGAAAAATTGTAGCAATTGGCAAAACAAATACCCTTCCTTCAGCTGATAAGACTATAAATGCTGAAAATCGTTTAATTTTGCCTGGTGGAATTGACGTTCATACCCATATTCTAGATTTGGAATTTTCGTACAGAGAAGATTTCTATACGGGGACTCAAGCTGCTTCTTCAGGAGGAATAACCACTATTTTAGAAATGCCAATGGGGATAGAAGGAAAATCAGTACTTGAATCATTTGATATTCAATTGGAAGTTATGAAAAAAAAGAGCATAGTAGATTTTGGTATAATTGGTTCCGCTGGATACAATAATATTGATTCAATCAAAGAGCTTGGTTCCAAAGGTGCTAGTGCTTTCAAGACCTTCATGTTGGATGCTCCAGAAGAAATGTATGAACTTAAAGATCTCGCAGCAAAGAACGATTCGTCTCTAATGAAGATATTTTCAAAAATTGCTGAAATTGGTTCAGTTAGCTGCATTCATGCAGAAAATGATTCTATAATAACTAATGAGATTAATAGATTGAAGTCACTCGGGAAATATGACTTTCAAGCTCATACTGATTCTCGTCCAGCTATTGCAGAAGATGAAGCAAGTTTACGAGCTATGGTATTAGCTAATTCAATGGGAGTAAAATTACATCTAGTTCATATGAGTTCAAAAAATGCTCTCGCTTTCATTAGATTAGCAAAACAGAACGGTTGGGATGTGAGTTGTGAGATTACTCCTCATCATCTTTTCTTGACATCAGTAGATGCAGCAAAAATAGGTTCTTGGGCAAAAACAGATCCACCAATAAGGTCAAAAGATCATTTAGAAGCTGCTTGGAGAGCTTTGAATGATGGAACTATTGACATGATCGCTTCAGATCATTCACCTTATACTTTTAAGGAAAAAGATGTTAGTACTAAGGACAAAGGGATATTTGGTGTAGGATCAGGTACTCCTGGATTAGAAACAATGATTCCTCTGTTATTAGATGCTGTAAATCGAAGGAAATTATCATTAGTGAGATTTGTAGAAGTAACTTCTTTAAATCCTGCTAAGAGATTCGGTTTAAATCCTAGAAAAGGAATAATTTCTATGAATTCAGATGCTGATTTAATAATTGTTGATATGAATAGAGAATATTCTGTGAAAAATGAAAATATGTTTTCAAAACAAAAAATTACTATTTTTGATGGGTGGAAACTCAAAGGAAAAATAGAAAGAACAATTATTAGAGGAAAAACTATTTTTGAGAACGGTGAATTCCGAGCTAAAGAAGGAACAGGAGCCTTTATCACACCGCAACATTCTAGTTAGTTAGCAAGGAAAGGTAAACAAAAAGTACGGAAAATCTTCGAAACAGTTTAATCAAAAACAAGTAAAAAAAATGAAAAAGAGATTATTTTCTCTTTCTTTTTTTGTTGTATATAATCATAGAAACAAAAGCTAATGAAAGACCTATTACAATAATTCCAGCTGAATTTGCTGTTGCTGTCACACAATAACAACTATCACAAAGACAAGTGTCTTCAGGATCAATCGTATAGTAAAGTGGATTTGGACTTGCATCTGAATTTCCTCCGGGACCATCAATAGCATAAGGACCGGAAATCCAGTCAGTCCAATAATTCTTATACCATTTATTGAGAAGAAGATCATCATATCCCTGAACTAATCCTAGGTTATTGTCAAGGAAATTATTTTCTAAGATTTCATTGCTCATTGTATCTTGTATACTTACACCGTATAAGGTATTACTATCTATATTATTTCTCTCAATTAAGTTATACTGAGCTGCTATTATCCTAATTCCATCGAAAGTACTAGTTGTTACATTGTTATATTTCACAAAAGTATATCTTGCACCAACGCCTAAGTCAATTCCATAACCGTTATCATACATTATATTACTAAAAATGTTGATGTTCTCTGTAGCTTGTAATGAAATAGCTATTATATTTAACTCAAAAATATTCATTGACACACAAGTGTCTTCAGCTGATTGATTTAGTACAACACCATATTCATTTGTTTGAAATGTATTTTCACATATTTGCCCATTTTCCATACTATATAGAAGTATTCCAACATCGCAATTTTTAAACGAACAGTTTCGAATTATAAAAGTGTCATCAGTGTTGTAAATCTCTATAGCTCTAATGTCTGCATCAAATTCCCATCCGTCAAGTATCCATGGTCTACAAATTGTTCCATCAGAAGTTCCATCCTCATTCCAAATAGCTGGATCAAAATCTCCATCTCCTGTTACTTGAATTGGACCAGATGGTCTGTAACCTGTTAAAGAAACTTGAATGGGTTCAGTATTCCTCTCAGCTTGAGTATTCATAGATATTAATCCAAATACTAATATGAGTAACAAAAACGAACTTACAGGATTTATTTTTCTTTTATTAAACACATTATCAACCTCCAATGTTTAATCTTATAAAAGAATGTTTTATGATTAATAAGTATTATGTAGGGATTAATTAATGAATATAGTGTATTTTCTTTAAGAATCTTGTTAAACTAATGCCACTAAGGTTCTTAAGTTACAAAAAGACTAAAAATGTGTAAAAATTATTCTAGAAAGTGTTTAAAGAAAATATAGCCTATATTCATTTTAAGAAAAGTAATTTAATCAGTCACTTGATCATACCTAATGAAGCAAGAGTTGGTGCAACTAATATTAATCTTACCCAAGAATAACAGTGTTTTGAGCTGATAGAACCATCATTAATCTTAAGAATACTAAGATATAATAATAATTCAATTACTGAATTGTGTTAAATTGTAGTTAAACAAAATACCTTTCCGGAGTTAAAAAATGAGTTTCATGTCTACCTTTTCTAAATGGTTGATGGGCAAGTTAAGAGAAGAAAGGAAAGCAAAAATACTCATTTTAGGACTTGATGCTGCAGGAAAAACAACATTAACTAAATATGTGAACACTGGAGCATTCCTAGAGGGAATTACTCCTACAATAGGTCAAAATATAGACACAATAAATTTTGAAGGGTGGGATATCACAACTATTGATGTTGCTGGGCAAGAACAATTCAGATTTCTATGGGATATTCATTATCCTGGTTGTAGTGCAGTAATCTTTGTTATTGATGCAGCTGACATTGAACGATTACCTGAAGCAAGAGACATTCTAAGGATACATTTAGTTAATAATCCAATTTTGGAAAAAGTTCCAGCATTAATTATAGCTAATAAACAAGACCTTCCTCAAGCAATTCAGGCACCCATGATGATTCAGCTTTTGAATCTTCATTTAGATATGAAAGAAAGAACATTCGCAGTTTTCGACTGCAGTGCTTTGACTGGAAGAGGTGTAGTAGAAGCTTTTGCTTGGTTAGTTAATCAGTTAGAAATGAATAAAATATAACAGTACTTCTTAATCCCATTCTCCTAGAAATGTTATTACAGTTTTGAAACTAGTGCACTTAGGACATTCGATTGTTTCAGTTTCTTCAGTTTTTAACTCGATGGTTTTAGGAATAGAAATAATCTTCTTTGATTCTTCTCCACATTCTCTACACTTGCTCTGAAAGATAATTTCTTCACAATTAGAACAATAGATTTTACATACCTTGTTTTTAGAATTTTTGCACACATCCTCAAACAAAGTTAACTTCAAATCACAATCGCGACAATAGAAACAATATCGCTTTCCCATTAGTTTCAACTAAGATACAATAATGTTCAGAGAAGTAATAAGAAGTACGTGTGGAGTTTCATGCAACTATTTTGCTACTGTTTTGTTACAACATAGTTGTTTGGTAATCTAGCTTTAATCACTTCTAGAAATTGCTTAACATCTGAGTCATTAATTAAATGATGTGTAGATTTAGAATCCTTAAAATTATCAATAAGATCTATGATAAACAATCTGTACTCATTATGAAACATATCTATAACTTCATTTTGTTCTTTAACTAGTTCTATGGGATATCTACACCCTTCTGTTACATAGGGATTTGGTCGAATTAAATCTTCTTTCATTCGCTGTAAAGCTCTTTCCTTACAAATTTCTAATGAAGTGTCAAGAAAGATAATTGTATCTGAAGCTTCAAATCGTTTTTCATAAGTAGATTTATATGCAACACCATCGATAATCCAGCTAGGTTTTTCAAGAATCTGATTATGTTTAGTAGTAAATTCATCTTCAGGAGTACGCTCCCAATCAGCTTTCCATAGAATTTTATCAAGATGAAATACAGGAATAGAAGTTATTTCGTGAATTTTCATAGATAAAGTTGATTTGCCAGAACCAGCATTACCCATTAATACAATTTTTTTCAATTATCCTCCCCCCACAGCTGGAAACAAAGATATGATACTCATTTCTTCTTTGATTATATCATCTAGTGATGCTTTATGACCATTAACTAAAATTATTCTCACTTCTTCTTGTTCAAAACCTAGTTTAGAAATTAGTTGAGCTAATGTAGTGTCTTTATCAATATCCAATTCTAATGGATTTAGATCGTTTACTTCTGGATACTTTTTCCTCAGAGTTGCAAATACTTTTACGAATATTTTCATGAATTTCCCAGCTGAAATACAATAAAAAAAGGAAAGATAAGGAGTTATCTATTTTAATCCTAGTTCAATTACTTTTTCCTCAGAAGGAATACCATCAACCCATCCTCTTAGTTTGTAGTATTCTTCCTTCATTGTAGCTAAATCTACAGTTTGACCTGCTGATGGACCTTCAGGCATTTGCTCTTCAAGTAATCTCTTAGGTAATGTATCATCTTTACCTGTTATTCCCATTTTATTAATTATCATTCTCTCAAGATTTGTTATTCTCTCACCAGTTGTTAGGAGTTCGTCTGAATCAACTTCCCATCCTGTTATTGGACCAATCATTTCAGCATACTCATCTAAACCTAGAGCAAAAGTTAGGAATAAGCAATTTACAGAGGAATTTACAAGACTTGTGAAATCCTGGAAGATTTTGGTTAATTCAGCTTTGCCATCAGTTGTAAATCTATCAACATCCCCAAGTATTTCAGCAGCTATTGTATAACCAGTAACATGACAACCTCCTCTATTTCCTGTTGCATAATTAAGTCCAATTCCTTTTGCACCACGAGGGTCATATGCAGGCATTTCAAGTCCTTTGACTTCCATTGATAAGTCTGGAGCGCCATAATGCTGGCACATTTTTCTTGACCCTTCTCCTATCCAGAAACCAAATCCTTGTCGAAACGCTGCCATCCATGTTAGTTCAACTACAGCATCTGCATTACCAAATCTGAGATCTATTCCTTGTAGATCTTCCTCAGGAATCATACCTTTTTCATTCAATTCCATAGCTGCAGCTATTGTAGATCCAATACTGATCGGATCCATACCCAAAATATCACAATAGTGATTTGCACGAATAACTGCTCCCATGTTATTCATTGAAGTAGAACCTCCTAAAGCCCAGATAGATTCATATTCAGGACCTTCTGTGTAAGTTGTTTTGTAATTTCCTTTGTCAACTTTAGATTTTCTTCCACAAGCAACAACACACCCCCAACAAGGATGCTTATTAATGAGATATTCTTCAGTTAGCGTTTCCCCAGAAATTTTCTCTGCTTCTGGATTAACAACTGTCTGCCAATTATTTGTTGGTAGCATACCATTTTGATTAATAATATTAACTAGGACAGCAGTTCCATATGTGGGTAATCCAGTTCCTGTAACACCATTCTCTTTTAGCTTTTCAACGTGTTCTTTAACTTTTATGTCAAACTTATCTTGTTGTGCAATTATTGGTTTTCTTTCACCTTCAACAATGATTGCTTTCAGATTTTTGGATCCCATTACTGCACCAAGACCGGTTCTACCTGCAGCTCTATGTTCCTCATTCATAATAACAGCCATTGGAATTAGATTTTCTCCAGCAGGTCCTATACATGAAACTCCTGCTCGCTTCTTATCATGTTTCTTTCTGAGTTCAGTTGAAGTTTCAATTGAATTCATTCCCCAAAGCTTTGTTGCGTCATGAATCTCAACTATTCCGTCTATAATAGAGATATAAACAGGATTTTCAGCTTTGCCAATAACTACAATACCATCATAGCCTGCGAACTTGAGTTTAGCTCCCCATCTCCCGCCAGAATTACCGGAACCTATGGATCCAGTTAAAGGCGATTTCATCGCCATAACATGATGACGACCACTATTAGGTGATCTTGTTCCAGTAACAGGTCCTGTAGCAAAAATTAACATATTTTCTGGAGATAATGCATCGAACTCCATAACGTTAATCCCTTTTTCTTCAAGCTTAGTAATGTATTTCCACAAAAGATGAATTGCTATTCCCTTACCGCCGATGAATTTACGGAGTATGTCTTCAGAAATAGAAAAATCTTTGAATTCTCCTAAAGTTAAATTTATTTTAAGCCACTTATTCATATAGCCAAATTCCATTTTAATACACCTAGAATGTTAATATTTACTAAAAAATAACCTCTCAACAGATATAAATCTATCTGCAACAATTGACTTTTAGTGAACCTTATGTTTTTTAAATTCAAATTCGTAAGGTTATTTGAGAGCATGAAAGAATATCCACGATTATTGCAGATTGAACCAACTAATCGTTGTAATTTCTCATGCTCAATGTGTCTAAATTCTTTTGGAAATTCTGAAGATTATTTTCTCCCATTAGATAATTACATTTCTTTAGCAAAGGAAGTATTTCCTCATCTAGAGAGGCTAGTATTATACGGTTTTGGAGAACCACTCTTACATCCTGATTTCATGCAGATGTTAGAGATTTCACGTAAGTATCTACCCATAGATAGCACGATTTCTTTCACTACAAATGGATCCTTGTTAAGCAAAGATAAAATTGATGAGTTAGTTAATAAAAATCTAGTAGATGAGATTGTTATATCATGTGATATGCTATTATATGATGAATTAAGTCCAAAACTACATATTTTAGCAAATGGATCCGTAGAATCAAATTTAAGATACTTGATTGAGAAAAACTCTAACAAAAAAATCAGGATAGGAATTCAATCTGTCTTAATGAAGTCAAATGTTAACCAAACTGAAAATATAATAATGAAATTTGGAACTATTGGTGTAGATTTCATATCCTTTAGCCATCTTTATCCCTTCTTTGAGAATTTAAGTGAAGAAGTTCTCTACACAATGATTTCAAAGGAATCTCTAGAGATATTAGAAGAAAACAAAATGATGTGGAAAGAGATAGTTCTTGGTGTTTCACAAGAGAAATTCGCAGAGAAAATGCAAGAAACCTATAAAGAACTATATCAGAATGTGGAAAATATCAAACCAAAAAAAAGACCTTATTCTGAAGTTTATAATAAAGCTGTAGCTAAAGCGAAAGAGAAAAATGTTTCTCTCAATATCACTTTGTATCTGAAGGAAAAGGAGAGAATAAAAGATCTAGATGAACTTGAGAAACAATTCAGTAGATTTAGAATTATTGCAAATGAGAAAGATGTAGAACTCATACTACCTGCAATTATTCCAAAATTTGCCGATAGAAGTTGTCCTTATCATGAAGAAAATGCAGCAATAATTAGATCAGATGGAAGTGTTGTTCCATGTTTCAAATATCTTTGGGACCATGAATCATATCTTAATGATCATGAAAGATTAAACTCTTCATTTACATTTGGAAATATCTTTAGAGAATCTTTTTCTGAAATATGGAATAGTAGTAAGTATATCCAATTTCGTTCAAAACTTGAAAAAATGAATAAAGAAATACCGTACTGTGGTGATTGTAGTTTATCAAGTAATAATTGCTTTTACGCAATCGAAGATACTTCTGATTGTTGGGGGAATGAACCTTTTTGTTCTGAATGCCCCTATAGCTTAAATCTCACCAAGTGTATACTGTAAAGAAATATCCATATTCAGAAGGAACATTTTTAATTATTGATTTTCAAGTTATCTACAAGTGATTAAATGACAGATAAAAAAGATGATTCTCCGATTGAATATTCTTTTCCTAAATCAGCACTTGTAACGCTACATGTTAACGATATGAATAGAGCAATAAAATTCTATGAAGATGTCTTTCATTTCAAAGTAAGCTGGACTGAAGCTAGGCAACTAGGGTGGGTAGAGATGTCAACACATCTAGACGGATTGTTCATAGGTCTTAACGAAAGTGTTCATGGTTTAGCTGAAAATCAAACAGCTTTTACAATTAATGTTTCTAATCTTGAAGAAACCAAAGTTTATCTGGATAGCAAGGGTGCGGATACTACAAGTATAGAAGAATTTGCAGGAATGATTGCAATGTTTTTCTTAGTTGATACTGAAGGAAACAGAATTGCAGTAGCGGGACCATCAAGTTCCAAAAAATAGAAGTAAATCCTTCAGTCTGCTATTGCAGGTAAAGGATATTTTTCTTCCTCCATTTCTATTTTTAGTTTTACTATATCATCTTGGATCTTTCGAATTTCTTTTTCTTTAGCTTCAATTTCTTCTACCATAGGATCAATTTGTCTCATCTTAGAGAATATCCAGATAACAGTTATGCTAATACAACCTAAAATTATAGTTCCTACAAACAGGGGCATATAACCGATTGCATTAGCTAATGGACCTGCTGCTATCATTCCTATGGGATTGAAGGCCATACACACAGTTGAGAGTATAGATGACACTCTTCCTTGCATTTCTGGAGGTACTATGGTCTGCGAAATTGTGTTTAACATCGTATTGGTGAACGGAAAAGTGAATCCCATCACTATTGATCCAACAAACAATCCCCACATCTGTCCCTTAGGAGCTATAGATGAAATCAGATATCCTGCGATTTGCACGTAAAGTGCAATCATGAGAATTCTGGTTTTATTTTTCCACGTTTTCTTGATAATCACAACAGCTCCTGAAATAAACATTCCAATCTGACCAAGCATAATTATCAAAGCTAAATCCTTTTCCGTACCTCCATGAAATGCGTCAACAAAAATTGGCCTTAGAACCCACAAAGGTTGCTCAAAGAAGTTTATGAAAGTGGCGATTGAGAATAGAGCAACCATTCCTTTAGTTGCAGTAAGGAATTTTACACCTTCTTTAAATTCACTTCCAAAAGATCCTTTAGAGGTTTTTTCAATCTCTTTCTTCTTATCTTTATCAGTTTTAGGAATCTTTAGAAGAAAAAGCGGAACTAAAGCAACAAAATATGTAACCGTATCAATTAGAATGATATTATTCAGAGGCCAAGCAGCATACAAAACAGCACCAACTGCAGGACCAATTATGTTTATAGCTCCCCAACTTATATGTCTTATCCCATTTAATCTAGAAAGCTGCTCTTTAGGAACCATCAAAGGAATAATAGCTGCTCCAGCTGGCCATTGGAAAGAACTAACAAATGCTCTGAAACAAACTATTGCAAGGATAATGTATAATAAACTCATCTTATTTATTTGATTTTCAAAAATAAATAGAATCATGTACATTAATGTACCTATTGCGATTAACGTATCTGCAGTAAAGATAATTTTCTTTCTATTGAACCTATCAGCAATAACTCCTCCAAGAGGTTGGGCAAATACTTGTATTCCAACTGAACAGAAGTATGCTATAGAGAGAAAAATTGGATTTGAATAAGTTATAGTAATGTACCAGACTATAGTAAAACTAACAATACTAGATCCTAGCATCGATACCATTTGACCAGCATAAAATTGAAGATAATTTCTGAAATCATATTTTGTTGGTATATATCTTTCAGAGCTCATAAGAAAATTGAATTTACATATATTAAAAGCATAAATCACAAGTTATGGTCACAATTTGTGACATCTCATTTAGCTTTTCTACCGAAATCTGAAATAAGAATAGCAAAGGTAAGCATAACTGGATTGATAGCTTTTGCTGATACTATAGGGAGTGTGTAAAAATGGCAGTAAGTACAGAAGAAAAAGGAATAAGTGGAAATAAAAAGAAGAAATATGTTATATTATCTCTGAAGCTTTTAGGAATGGGCTTTGTTGGCTTTTTAACACTATATGGTTTAGCTCTCTTTGCTAGATGGGTAATAATCTGAGGATGATGAAAATGAAATTTATGAACAATATCAGTTTGAAAAATATGAACTGGAAGGAAATATGGTCTGTATTTCAATATGTCTTCTGGACAATTATTCTCATAGCATCTATAGCTTCAATGTATCTACTCTGGACTGAATTTCTAGGGTAGAATTCTTCCTCTTTTTCTATATTGAAAAAATGAAATTATTGAGCATTCTCTGCGAAATCTTTGAAATTATTCATTTCTTTCAAAGTTTGTTTAGGAAAAGCTTTTCTCATAAACATAGAAGCTATCGCCATGAATCCACTGAATCTAAACTCATTAGTCATGATCCAACGTGTTGCTTGTTCGTTTTCAATATGAAAATGATTGTGATTTATATTCTTGACACCCTTTGCTTCATATTTAGCCACAAATACATCTGGGAGATCCCTTTTAATTATGGTTTCTGTCATTTCAACATCTTTTCCTCTCTCTTCATAAACAAGAAGAGTTTTAGCGCCTGTTCTTCCAACTTCTCCCTCGAGATGAATAGAATCTTTAAGACTTGGTTGCCATTTTTTAAGATTTTCAGAATTATCAAATAATTCTACAGTTCTCTCTCGTGGTAAGTTTATTGTAACTTCATTTCTGTATTTCATTTAAACCACTATATACTAGTTCAAATCAAAATATGTAATTGTGTTAATATAAAAATATAGGAATACCAAAAATCTTGAAACCGAGTCTCTAACTAAAATAGTCTAAGGTTCTTTTTTTAGCTTTTCTGATTACCTCTCCAGGGAATTCATCAAATACAAAATCAAGGACCTTGATGTCTTTGGAGTCTAGTTCAATGGCCTGATCTCTTTCACTCTCTATTCTAAATTGATCTTTTGTTGTCATTTTGATAATCGCTAGAAACATGTTTTCTAAAAATCCAAAAAATGTTGTCTCTCCTTCTGTGAATGGTCTAGAAAATGTTAAATTAAATCCTACTACTTGTGGATTAAGTTTCAATGTATTAGGTTCATCAAAAACATGTAATGGAAAAGCATTTCCAAGCCCACCATCTACTATATAGTTTACTGGTTTTTGGATATCGGACATTGAAGTGAAACTGTTAGTTTCAATGCTCATGTAAATAGGTTTGAATATTATTGGAATGCTTATGGACAGTCTAGTTGCATCTGCAACACAAAGATTCTGCCATCTTTTGTCATTTCTAAAGTAGTAAGTTTCATTAGTTGCAACATCAAAACCTGTTACCACTAAATCAATTTGAAACTCCTCGAAAAACTGTTTGAACGTACAGTTCTTAATTCCTGACTTCATCTCGATGTAGCAATCAATCTTATCCCTAAATTTACTAGCTAAGAAGAATCCAAACTCATACTTCAAACTACTAATGCTTTCTGAGGGATTTTCTAGAATCATATCCAAAGCTTTTTTGATTGTTTTATTATGAGCAAGTTCTGGTACAGAAGTGATGAACTCATGATTATGTGTATCTACTGTGTTTTTTTTTCTTGCCTCAAATTGTAAGTACCATTTGAAGAGTGTGGCAAAAAATTTAAAGTTCATTTGATTAAAAGCTTTCTCAGGAATCTTAAGTAAATCACCAAAAGACTTCTTCTCTGATTCTACGAAAGCTTTCATATATTTATCTAGAAGTAATTGATCCTTTTCAAGGGAAGGATTATCAATAATACTTGTTGGATTATCTTCTGTATAAACAGTAGGTATCTTATCGAACTGAATAGAAT